>CAYNXA010000119.1:0-6184 GCA_964401015.1 uncultured Oscillospiraceae bacterium | reverse complement strand
GGCTACGGTCCTTCGGGTGTTGCCGTGATCGTCGAAACGACCACCGACAACCGCAACCGCACCGGTGCGGATCTGCGTCATTATTTCGACAAATTCGGCGGCAATCTCGGTCAAACGGGTTGTGTGTCGTATATGTTTACCGACAAAGGTCTTATCGTTATCGACGCACAAGGCGTTGACGAAGAAAAGCTGATGGACGACGCGCTTATGGCGGGCGCCGAGGACATTTTGTCCGAGGGCGATGTATTCGAAATCTACACCGCGCCCGAAGATTTTTCGGCAGTTTGTGAAGCATTGGAACAAGCGGGTTACAAATTCGAATCCGCCGACCAAACCAAAGTGCCGTCGACCTACACGGCGCTTACCGAAGAGGACGACATCACCAAAATGAACCGTCTTTTGGAAATGCTCGACGACAACGACGACGTAATGAACGTTTGGCACAACTGGGAAAACGACGAGGGTGAGAGCGATGAATAATACGAAAAAACTTGTCGCGCTGTTTCTTTGCCTTGTCTGCCTGTTTTCCTGCACCGGCTGTTATACCCTTTTCGGCGTGACTACCGTAAAATCGGGCGAAAACGAGCAAAATGTGCGCAGCGAAGCGGACGGCCGGGTAAACGTTCTGATCGTTGTCGGCGAATACGAACCCGATAAAGAAAAGGATGCGTACGATTTTTACCGTTCCGACACCCTTGACCTTGTAGATGGGCAAAATGCGGGCGAATACTTTTTGACGGTTTGCAAAGGGTTGGATATACCGTGCGTCGGCGTTGACAGCGGCTATATCACACAGATCGACGAATATGTAAACGACGACGTGAACGCATGGCTCTTTTATGTCAACGGCGAACTTTCGGACGTCGGAATCAAAGAAGTGATACCGACCGACGGCGATGACATTGTTCTTTCGTACGTCGATTGGACCGAAGTGTTCGGAGCATGAACATGAACACAAATGCCGATTTTGCAAAGTCGGACAGCCCCGAAAAAATGTTAGAGCAAGCGCCGTTGGAGGAACTTTGGGAAAAGTCACAGCCCTTTTTGCGGCAAATGACGTATTACCGTTGTGCTCTCATGGAAGTCGAAACGAAATTCAACGTTTTGAACGAAGAATTTTCGCTCACGCACGACCGAAACCCGATCGCCGGTATCAAATGTCGATTAAAGTCACTCATCAGCATTCGCAACAAGCTGGTCAAGAAAGGCTTGCCGCTGACTCTCACTTCGCTTCGCGAGGAACTGAACGATATTGCGGGAATCCGCGTTTGCTGCACATTCGTCGACGACGTGTATCGTCTTGCCGAATCGCTTTTGCGCCAAGACGACGTGACTTTGATCGAAAAGAAAGATTATATTCAAAATCCGAAGCCGAACGGTTATCGGAGCTTGCACCTGATCGTATCGATTCCGATCTTTCTTGCCGACGAAACGCAAGACATTCGCGTAGAGATTCAATTGCGCACCATTGCGATGGATTCGTGGGCAAGCTTAGAACATCAATTGCGCTACAAAAAGGAAACCGAATTCACCGAAGAAATGGCAAACGAACTTTTGCGTTGCGCTGAACTGAGTGCCGAACTGGACACCAAAATGGCGGCGTTACAGCAATACGCCTTTGCCAAAGAATAACTGTTTCGCATATTTTCCATATGGAAAAAAGGTCGTGTACCGTAATGGGTACACGACCTTTTTTGTCAGATTTTCAGTCGAAATTTCGGCTATTAAAACTCATAGACCATACCGTCATAGGCGGTAAGATAGCCTTTCTGTGCCGCACGATCCGACGCGACGACGTGTTCGGGATGGAGGGTGCGGGCAAGGTGGGTCAAGATGACAGTGGAACGGCCGTTCAACACACCGTTTGCCAGCATGGTGTCGCGCAAAAAATCGCGCATTTGGGCATTGTTATGCGAGAAATTGCGGAAATTATACGGGTCGTTATCCCCTACCGTCGCGTCGATCAAATAGACATCGATCGGGTTCTTTTGCAAAAATTCCCACGTATCGGCAAGCAACCAGCCGCCGTCAAAGCCGACAAACAGTCTTTTGCCGTCTTGTTTCAAATAGTAATGCATCGCCTGTTCTTCGGGAAAAGCGGTTGCATGATTTGCCGAAAGTGCCCAAACTTCACAGCCGTGAAGTGAAAAGCTCGGCTGAAAACGAGAATCCAACGGAACAAATCGCAAGTTTTCGGCATCGGGCAAGTGCTTTTCCAAAACAGGGCTTCCATAGAGCGTAATCGTGCGATTGCTGTTTTCACGGCAAAGGCGCGAAAGGGCTTCTTTGCTGTAATGATCGCTGTGCGAATGAGTAATCAACACCGAATCGACCGACGCAAGGAGCGACGATTCGCCCATACGATCGACGTAATCGTAACAACCGGTAAGGTCGATGAGAATCGTTTCATCGAGCAAAATCGAAGAAAGTCCGCGATAATCGGGGCGATCGCGAAATTCTTTCGACCAGTCGGCAGCCCCGGTGCCGAGAAAATGCAGGCGGCTCACAGTCTTGCACAGCCGCTTTTGCGTGCCGCCTCCGATACCGCTTTTGCAACCGCCTTACCGATCCGTTCATCGAATGCGTAAGGCAAAATATAGTCGGCACGAAGCTCGTCCTCGGTCACAAGATCCGCTATGGCAAACGACGCCGCCATTTTCATTTCTTCGTTGATTTCCGAAGCGCGAACGTCCAATGCACCGCGGAAGATTCCGGGGAATGCCAAAACGTTGTTTATCTGATTCGGAAAATCGCTACGTCCCGTGCCGACGACCGCCGCACCCGCCGCGATCGCATCGTCATGCGATATTTCGGGAACGGGGTTTGCCATCGGAAATACAACAGCGCCGTCCGCCATGGAGGCGACCATTTCTTTGGAAACGCAATTTGCCGCCGAAACGCCGATAAAGAGGTCGGCGCCGCGCAAAGCGTCGGCGAGCGTGCCTTTTTGCTTTTCACGGTTGGTAAGGCGGCTCATGCGTGCATGGGCAGGATTGTCGTAGTGTTCGTCCTCACACAAAATGCCCGCCTTGTCGCAAAGAATCATATCGCGCACGCCGAGGCGCAACAGTTGTTCGGCAATGGCGATTCCCGCACCGCCCGCACCGTTTATGACACAGCGAATGGCGCCGATATTCTTTTTTACGACCTTGAGCGCATTCAAGACCGCCGCACCGACCACGACTGCCGTACCGTGCTGGTCATCGTGGAACACGGGAATATCGCAAATTTCTTTCAGTTTGCGTTCGATTTCAAAGCAACGGGGCGCCGAAATATCTTCGAGATTGATGCCGCCGAAACCGCCCGATATCAAATAGACGGTGCGGACGATCTCCTCAACGTCTTTCGAACGGATACAGATCGGAAAAGCGTCCACATCGGCAAATTCCTTGAACAAAACGCATTTTCCCTCCATAACCGGCATACCCGCTTCGGGGCCGATGTCCCCCAAACCCAGAACCGCCGTTCCGTCGGTAACAACCGCGATGGTATTCCAACGGCGGGTAAGTTCAAACGATTTGTTATAATCCTTTTGAATTTCCAAGCACGGCTCGGCAACCCCCGGAGTATAGGCAAGTGAAAGCTCTTCTTTCGATTTCACGTGAACGCGAGCGGCAACTTCGACTTTGCCCGCCCATTCATAATGTTTTTTTAATGCTTCTTCTCGAATATCCATACTCATTTCCTTTCGGTTATCGTTTTTATTATTCGGTTATTGCTTACCACTTTTTCGTTTGTTTTTTGTCGCTTTGAGTCAGTTGCTTTCCGTGATCGGTTCTCTGTTGAGACGCGGGTATTATTCGACCGATTCGTTTCCGTCCTCGACAAGGGTATTGACCCATATGCCACTGCGAAGCAGAATAAAGCCGATAATCGCCTTGATGATTTCAAGCGATTGCACGCAGATATACAAAGTCAGAATCGGCATGCTTGTAAAGCGTGACAAAACATGTGCGACGGGAATCGAAACGACCCATACGAACACACTGTCGAACAAAAATGTAACGAACGTTTTGCCGCCCGAACGCAAAGTAAAATACGACGCATGCGTAAAGCCGCTGATCGGCATAAGGACCGCCGAAACCAACAAAAATTGCGATGCCAGCGATTTTACCGAATCAAGTGTATTATAAATTTGCGGAATAAGGGGAGCAAGCGCCGCCATAATACCGCCGACAAGAATACATGTCAAAACGCAGGTAAAGACCAATTTGCGATCCTCATCACGAGCCCGCTCGGTCTCTCCCGCACCGAGCAATTGACCGACCATAATCGAAATGGCATTTCCGAACGCGAAATAAGCGCAGAAGAAGAGATTGGAGACGGTGGAACTGATGTTTTGAGCCGAAACGGCTTCCAGCCCGCGCAAGGAATAGGCTTGTACGACCATAGTCGTACCGAGTGCCCACAATAGTTCGTTCACCATAAGCGGAAATCCGCGACGCATAACCGAACGCATAAGCGTTCCGCCGATGGCAAAACCGCGATAGGCACCGATGATAAAGGGATTTTTGCGAGAAGTCAGGTGCGTTATCAAAATCACCAAGAGACTTTCGGCATAACGGGCGATAACGGTCGCCAGTGCCGCTCCGACAACCGAAAGGCGGGGAGCGCCGAGCTTTCCGAAAATGAAAGCGTAATTCAATACCGTGTTGATGAAAATCGCGACAATACTCGCCGCCATCGGCAAAACGGTCTTATCGGTCGAGCGTAAGGTGTCCGAATAGGCTTGCATGACGGCAAAAGCGGGTAAACTGAACAAAATCACACGCAAATAACGGCGTGCAAAATCAAAAGTTGCGGCAAGGTCGATGTTCTCCTCGCCCTCATGCAAAAAGAGAAAAATCAATTCGTCTCCGTAAAAGATAAACAACAGTTCCGCCAAAACGGTAATGACGGCAACCAAAATCAATTTGATACGAAAAGTGCGGCGAACGCCGTCGACGTTGTTTCTGCCGTGAAATTGCGCCGTGAAAATACCGGCACCGGATATCGCTCCGAAAATAAACAGATTGAAAACGAAAATCAATTGATTAACGATGGCGACACCCGACATTTCTTCGGTGCCGACGCGTCCGACCATGACGTTATCCAAAAGGCTGACGAAATTGGTAATGATGTTTTGAATCAAGATCGGCAAAGCGATCACCAATACTCTTCGATAAAAATGCTTGTCTCCGATAAAGTTGCGAATTGTCACGTTATACCTCCGAAATAAAACAATACGTCCCGTGCTTAGCTTACTGCTTTTGTGCGATTTTGTATTCGTCGTACGGCTGATAATAGGGGCAAGCGTCGTAACTGCACGACAAAAAACGACACATTTCGTCTTCATCGAGATTGACTTCGCAACAATAGCAATCTTCTTCGTCATCGTAATAATAGTACGCGCAAGTTTCACAATTGGTGATTTTCTTCAAGACCGAATCTCCTTTGAAAAGCGACATTTTTCTTTAACACGCGATACAAAACAGAGCCAAGCACGCCGCAAGACAACACTTCGCCCGCAAAAACCGTCACATACACCCACCATATCGGAAATTCGCTTCCGTAAGCCGTCACGATCATCGGCGGGAGGATCAACGTATTGGCGGCAATCGGCGGCAAAGGCGCAAGTACGGGAAAACGGCGCAAGCGGCGGGTAAAATATGCACCGATAAGGGTGGCGATACTGCCGAACACAACGTCCCAAATTGCCGCTCCCGTCAACAGATTGGACAAAATACAGCCGACAAAAAGCCCCGGAACTGCCGACGGCATAAAAATCGGCAGTATCGTCAGGGCTTCCGAAAACCGAAGCTGCACGGCACCGTTTGAAAGACCGAGCAACGAACATACATAGGTCAACACGACATAAAGGGCGGAAATCATCGACGCCCGCGCGACATAAGCGGTTTTGTTCTTATTCATTTTTGAGCTCCTTTAGTTTTGTTTTGAGTGAGGAAGGTTTCGAACTCACCGGTTTGCTTTGAACCTTGGTAAAAGTATGCGACAACACACGTGTTCGTATGCCCGTCGAAGCGCGCGCTTTTCGCATAACAGCTTAATTATATCGAAATTGTCGCAAAATGTCAAGGGCTTTATACGGTTTCGCTCGGCGTCGGTACCTCCGACGCGCTCCGATTTTCATCGGGTACGATATAGTCGGCAAAAGCATAGCCGATGAGTCCGTTATAATCGACGA
>CAYNXA010000118.1:0-6203 GCA_964401015.1 uncultured Oscillospiraceae bacterium | reverse complement strand
ATCATAGCCGACGCGGTGCGCCGGATCGTTTTTCGTGAATATCATGCGCAATCCGTTCAAGAAGAAAAAGGCACCGACGACAAAAAACGGAAGTCCGAACAAGCCCGCGTTCGGGAAAATCGACGTGGCGGAAACGACGACGAAAACCAAACCCATGGCGGCATGAACGGCGCCGACGCCGACGCGCACAAATCGTTCTTCGCGGGTCGGCTGATTTTGCACGGTGATTCGTCCTTTTTTGCGGTGGCTCATACTCTTTTCCTTTCCGACCTTTTCGGTCTTTTTCGAACCGGCACTGAAATTTCTTATTTTTTCAAAAGCGTTTTTTGTCACAGTTTCGGCTTTTTCGCGCAAAACGGTCTTTTCAAGCGCGTGCAAAAACGCCGGAAAATAAAAAAGAGAAGGAGCGAATAATCTTTCCTTCCCATTTTCATTTCGTTGCATCGTTTTCGGCGAAAAAACGTTATGCCTTTGCTTCTTCCGCTTTGGCTGCGGGTGCGGAATAATCCTTGCCGGCATAGGTCTTGCAATTTCTGCAAACTCTGTGCGAAAGATTGTATTCGCCGCACTTGGGGCACTTGGTAAAGCCGGGAATTTCGAGCTTCCAAACGTTGCTGCGTCTCTTATCTCGTCTCGCCTTCGACACTTTTCTCTTCGGTACTGCCATCTTTACGACCTCCTTCGAAATTAAGGTAAACACGTGATGCCGTACACCCGATCGGACAACTTTTCCGTCGCGGTGCGCCCACACATGATGATATTATACTCTCACTTTTCGGATTTGTCAAGATATTTTTGCAAAACCGCAAGCCTCGGATCGATTTTTTTTTCGGAGCAGTTGCATTTTTCGACATTTTTGTTTTTTCCGCAGGTCGGACAAAGCCCCAAACAGTCCTCTCGGCACAAATGTTTGGACGGCAACAGCATAAAAAAGAGCGCGTCCGCCGCTTCGCATACGTCCAATCGTCCGTTCGGCGCCACCAAGCACCCCTCGTTTTCGCCGTCGTCGTTTTCAAGCTTAGTCACAACGGCATAGGTACTCGTCATATCGATCGACAAGGTGAGCTCCTCCAAACAACGGGCACACGAAGTCGTATAGCTTCCTGAAAGGGTGATCTGCGCTTCCACAAGGCTTTCGGAGCCGTTTCCGCCCGCCGAGGCTTTTTCGAAAACGTCTACACACGCTTTAATCGGAGACGCGAGAAAAATATCGGCATCCAACCCGTCGGGCATAAATTCGAATGTATGGGAAAGCCGCTTTTTTTCACCGGTAAAAATCGGATTCAAATCCAAAGTGGGAACGGCAAAAGCGGTTCTTTTGTTTTCTTCGGTCATGTCGCGACCCCTTTCGTTTCGGTTTCGGTCGGTTTCGGTCGGCTTCGTTCGCTTTCGGTCAATTTCGGCTGATTTCGGGTCGATATCAACCGTATTCGGCAAGAAACGTTCTGTCTACCGAGTATCATTATACGATTTTTTTCGCATTTTGTCAATGCCGTACGTAAAAACTCGGCGTTCTTTTCATTTTTTCAAATATAAACGACATTTTTTCGTACAAAATCAACACGGCTTTTTCGCCTCTGCACTCTTGACAATCGTCACAAATGCGGTTATAATTTACAGTAGTTAAGTTTGGCTGTCGGCAGTGCTGACCGATACGCTCGCCCGCAACCGAATCGCAGCGCCGAAAAGCAAAAATTCCGCGTTGCGTTCCGATCGTTTATCCTTGGCAAGCGTTTCGGATACGGACTGTCACGCGTAACGTAAGGAGGAGTACGTTTGGACGGTTTTTTCGATCTGCACTGTCATATTCTTCCCCACGTTGATGACGGCGCACAAAACGACGCCTGTGCTCTCGACATGTTGCGAGTTGCTTACGACGACGGAATACGAAACATTTGCTTTACTCCCCACCGCAATCCTTATCAAGGGGACGAGTACGGCGCCGATTACGAAACGCCGTCGGACGCGTATCGGCGATTTTTGCCGATCGCAAGCGAAAAATTTCCCGATATGCGCTTTTCGCTCGGCTCGGAAATCATGTATTACAGCGGTTGTATGGATGACATTCGCCGAAAACGTTGTTCGTCGCTCTGCGGCGGGCGCTATCTGCTCTTGGAGTTTCCGTACGCCGTCAGTTGTGCCGACATTCTTCGTGCCGTGAGGCAAACCCTTTCGAACGGGTATCGACCGGTCATCGCGCATGTCGAACGCTACGATTGCCTCTATCGCGAGCCGAAACGGCTGTTTGAGATCACCGCCGACAACTGTACGCTTCAGTTAAACGCGTCGGTCTTTGCCGAGCGTCCGCGACGGTTTTTGCGACATACGCAATACCGCTTCTTGCACACGATCTTCAAGGGGGATTTGCCTTTCATCGTCGCGTCGGATGCGCACGATACGCAAATTCGCGTGCCGAAGCTTGCTTTCGCCTATCGACAGATCTGCGACAATTGGGGAACCCGTTTTGCCGACCGTGCCTTTTTTGAGCTGCCTGCCGAAATTTTCGATTCGTCCCCGCTGTAAGCGCGTCAAAAACGGCAACGTTTTTCGACGGTTCTTGCCTTTTTTCGGAACGACTTCGAAAATTCCCGACGAAACACCTTCATCGTACCATATATGACATTCTGTCAAAACACATTTATCAAAGAAACGGAGTTATTATGGAATTGGAAATCAATTACGCGGAACTGTTCCGTGTGCTTTTGAAAAAACTTTGGATCGCCGTTCTCGCCGCCGTCGTTTTTGCGGTCGGTATGGGCTTTTACACCGTCAACTACGTAACACCCATGTACACCTCGACATCCAAGCTCTACGTATACAATTCGTCGAGTACCACGGTCAGCGTGTCGGATATCACAACGTCGGGCTATCTTGCCAACGACTATATGCAATTCCTGTACAGCAGCTCCATTATGGAATCGGTTGCGGAACAATTCGACGATTTTTCGCCCGCCGACATCAAACGCATGGTTTCGGTTTCCAATCCGTCCGACACACGTGTTTTGACCATTTCGACCACCGCCACCGACCCGCAGATCGCTCGGCGTATCAACAACGCAGTCTGCAACGAATTCGTCGATTTCGTATCCGAGCTGGTGAGCGAGGGGCACGTTTCGATATACGACCCCGCCACTTTGCCGACCGCACCTTCTTCCCCGTCGGTTTCGCGCAACATTTTGCTCGGCGCCTTTTTCGGATTTGCGATTCCCATGTTGATCGTTGCCGTTCGTTTTTGTCTGCATAATGTCATCACTTCGGCGGAAAGCGTGGAATCCGCACTGGAACTCAAGGTCATCGGCAAAGTACCGTTTTCCCGCTCCCTTGCGTCTTCCGATCACGGCAATCGACACGAATCGTAAGAAGACAACCGTTTCGTTCCGTTTGCTTTTACTTATCAAGAAAGGATCGTATCTTTTATGAATAAAGTCGAATTTGAAAGCCGCGCCGTCTTGCCGCGCAACGCGATTCTGGAAGCTATCAAGGGTATTCGTACGGCACTCCTCTTTTCACGCGCCGATATCAAGGTCGTTTCGTTTACCAGCTGTGCGCCGGGTGACGGAAAAAGCTTTTTGTCGTTCCAAGTGGCACGCAGTCTTGCCGAAGCAAACAAGCGCGTTTTGTATTTGGATGCCGATATGCGTAATTCGTCTTTTGCGGCAAAATATACAAAATCGGTAAGTCCGAAAGGCTTGAGCCATTATTTGTCGGGGCAATGCGATTTGAACGAAATGCTCTATCCGACCGAAGCGGATAACCTGTATATTATTTTTTCGGGTGTATTTCCTCCCAATCCCGCCGAGCTTTTGAGCAGTCGCACGTTCGAAAATTTGATTGCCGAAGCACGTAAAACCTTTGATTACGTCATCATCGACACACCGCCCATCACCTATGTGACCGACGCCTCTCTGTGCGTTGCCGAAAGCGACGGTTCGATTTTGGTATTGAGCAGCGGAAAAACCGAAATGCGCGCCGCCAAAGAAGCGAAAAAGATTCTTCTCGACACCGGAAAGCCCATCCTCGGCTGCATTTTGAATAAGATTCCCAACCGCACGTTCCGTTACGGCTACGGCTACGGATACGGATACGGTTACGGCTATGGCCGTTACGGCGGATACGGCGTGTACGGAAAACAATCGAAAAAGAACGGTAATAAAAAAGACGAGAAAGAAAGCGCCGATTCCGAATAATCCGCGCACAACTTTTTGTTTACAACGGAAAAGACCGCTCCCGATCGCATTTTGCGAAAAGGGGCGGTCTTGTTATAGGCACTTTATCGGCAATATCTCATTTATATCGATAAGCGTTTTTATTACGTTTCCCCTGCCGAGCGACGATACTCTTTCGGCGTTTTGCCGGTGACACGCTTAAACACTTTTCGGAAATACGCCGTCGATTCAAATCCCAACAATTCGCCGATCTCGGCGATACTTCGATTGTCGGTAACGAGATACAGCATGGCGCGGTGAATACACAGTTCGTTTTTGTATTCGATCGGCGGGATTCCGACACCGTTTTTGAAACAAGCGTAAAAATGCGACGTACTCATATTGCACGCTTGCGCGATATCGCCGACCGTCAAAGGACGCGTATAGTTCAATGCGATAAATTCCAATGCCTTTTCGATGCGTCGATCGCGATTTTGCATTTCCGAAAAGACAAGACGGGGAAAAACGATCGACATCGCTTCGTAAAATGCGCCCAACGCCGCAAGGCGCGCACCCTCGTCACCGCCGTTTTTTTCGGATTCGTAGGCGCGTTCGAACAAGGCTCGCATACGTTCTTGTTCGGGAATCGATACTTTTTGCACATACAGTTCTCGCTTGGACGAAAAAAGATCATAGCCGTCAAACGAAAAATGAAAGCTGATATAGCAAACATTCGGTTCTCCCCGCCACTGTGCCGAATAGCGCGACGTCACGGGAACGAAGATCACATCGCCCGCCGAAATATTTTCTTCGCCATGTTCATGCGTAAAACAGCCGTTTCCTTGCAAAACGACCCCCATACAATAATGCGGGCGGGGATAATTTCGAAAATCGCACGCAAATTTTTCGGCGTATTCGTAACGGCTCACCTTAAAAAACGAAAGCTTTGTCAGCGACAGCACATCGGTCATAAAACGCAAGCACCTCTTTTCGGGGGTCTTTTTTATTTCACGGGAACGCCGTTTACTTCGACTTCTTCGTCGGCGCGTATCAAAATATACTTGGTTCCGTCGATCACCTGCGTCGAAATCAGATCGGTACGTTCGGGGTTGACTTTGATCGACACATCGGGAGTTTTGACGCAAAATTGCTTCAAATCCAAAATGTTTTGCGGCGGCAGTTCGCTGTGTTCGCCGAAACTTTCTTCGAATTTCTTTCGGAAAGCTTCGACGTGTACTTCGTCGACTCCGTCCGCTTGGAGCGCTTCGGACAGTATCCGTTTATTGACCGTCATCGGTTCTTCGTGCTTTTCTTCGTTGTAATCGCGCACCATATCCGAAAGTCGACTGTGAAGCGCACGAACCGTTTCGAATTCGCACAGTTCTTCCGCCTTTTCGGAAAGGGTCGAAAGGCACGTATCGAAGTTTTCTTTTTGTTCGGCGGCGGGCATCGGAAAGGGTATGTGAAGCAACTGTTCGGCAAGGGTACGTCCGACGCCCGTCACGTCGCGCGTATAGAACAACGTATTGTAAATATTTTCGGTTCGGTTGTCGAAAGTCGGAAACAAAAAGCCGTATTCGGGCGCACCCAATACCGCGCCGCCCGTGACCGTACGAAACGAATTTTCGAAAGCGTCGAAGGTGAGGGCGGGCTTGGTATCTTTGATCGGGCAAACGCACGCAATGATATACGAATACACCGATTCGGATACTTCGCTTTTCTCCCCGTCGCGATGACGGGTGAAAACATCGTAGGTGTCGTTTGCGACAAGCAATACATGATTGCCCTCCCCTTCGACACTTTCGGCAACCCGCGTATAAAATTCTTCCAGCGCGTTTTCGTCTTTCAATGCCGAACGTTTGAGTGCCGTCAAAAGGCGATGCTCGTCGCTGTTTTCGACTTGTGCGGTCGAAAAGGCAAGGTCAAGCAGATTGGTTCCGATCGCACCCGAAAGAGTACGTTTCAAAATTGCCAACAGCCGTTCGCTTTCGCTCGTTTCGGACAGTCCCGTCGATTGACGAAAACGCGCGACGATCTCGTGACGGTCGTTGATAAGAC
>CAYNXA010000117.1:0-6228 GCA_964401015.1 uncultured Oscillospiraceae bacterium | reverse complement strand
TTGAATCCGGCAACGCCATATTCGATCTCAATGACCTCTGTAACGATATAGATGTGGAGATGGATGTCTTTGCGGAGGAGTATGCACAAGATCATCTCAATGGTCTGCCCGAAAAAATTCAGGAAGCTTTCGTCAATAGGGGAAACACCTCACAGCCAAAGGACGAAGAAAAGCCAGCATCCGAAGATAAATCATAACTCTATGGTATGCCGGAACATGAAAAAAGGTGCTCTTACACTCGCCATATCTCTGAAATTATTGACGACTGGCTTGCCATCTATGGCCCAGCATACCGACCCGACCTTGACTGCAACTGTCCTCCTCCAGACGGAGGAACTGAAAAGCATCCACAAGAAGCGAAAGTCCATGCAGGAGAAGATAATCGCCGCCGAGACTGCCGTGACACTTGCACTTGACCGGGTTCACAGTGTCGAGAACAAGATGCTTGAATATCTCTCCAATGCACAGGGAGCAATGCAGAATCTCTATCAGATAAAGCGTGCCGCCAAGTTAGTGACAACAGAGATACCAAAGAACACCACTCTCCTGAAGAACTCTGTCAAAGGGAACCTGAAAGGTACTGCTATCGCAGCACTCGTCTCCGATGAGATAACGGACGCGGCTACTCAGATGGCGGCTCTATATCCCTTCATGCAGCAACTCGTCACTTCCGGAAGCTACGATGTGACCAACGCGGAGGGTAAGACTGAGAAACATAAGGTCAATCTTCTCAACTCGGCCGAGCGGTACTATGTCGCCAATGAGGTGGTGACACGTCTGGAGAGAATCAACACCGACCTGTTCATTCTCGCATGGCAGGTACGAACCCTCTCATGGAACGACCTGTGGTTCTCACTCGATCCGGAGGGATGGGCTTCGGTGATGGCCGGAAAGAATATCGTCAACGGTCTGGTTACGGACTGGAACAACATCAAGTATTACTGAAAACAAATTACAAAACCCCACTATTTAATATGGAATCTGAAAAGAAAATCATTGGCCGCTGTCCCAAATGTGGCGGCAATATCATCAAGACCTGCAAGGGCTACCGCTGTGAGAACAGCATCGGCGAAACTCCTTCGTGCAGCGTCATAATCAACAGCATCCTCGGCAACCGCAAGATGTCTGACGAGGAGATTGCCGAACTGCTTTCGGCCCGTCGCATAATGCTCGACGGCTTCATGTCGAAGGAGGGCAAAGCTTTCCCGACAGTCCTGGAACTGACCGACAGCGGAGAGGTGCTTATGCAATCGGTAATCGGCAAGTGTCCCCATTGCGGAGGCGATATCCGTGTCGGGAGCCGTGCCTTCAACTGCTCGAACTTCAACAATCCGACCGCCAAGTGTGAGTTCTCAATCTGGCGCAACATCGGAGGGCATCAACTTTCACTGACCGAAGCACAGGAGATCTGCGAGAAAAGTATTACTTCCTCCGAGTTGGAGATGTTCCGCGATGACGGCTCCGTATATCACAAGCGTCTCGGGCTATCGCCCGACAAATTACAGGTTGTGAAAATATGAAACCAGGAATGAAACTGGCAATCCTGCTGATAAGCGGTATTGCCCTCTGGAGCGGTATCTTTTTCTTCGCCTGCTCATCTAACAATCCGAAAGACAGGGCGAGAGCCGTGGCTGAGAAATCACTAATGGCTTGCGTCGATTGTCCTGAGACCGTTGAGATAAAGGCATTCAGTAAAGCGGACTCTGTATATGGGCGTGAATACATCACTCTCGATGAGCGAGTTGCTATCGCAGCCTCGATGATGAGAATCAGCTCTTGTGTAATGGAGCGAACTGACAATATGGAGAATCTTGATTTCAACGACGCCGAGCTTGCCGGACTTATGGAGCGACAGATGTCGGCAATGGCCGCTCTACGAAGTCTCTCTGGAATCCATCCCGAAGAACCAGATAAGCCCAAAGAGTTCACCGGATGGAAAGTTAAGGTAGAGTATGAGGCCAAGACCATTGACGGTAAGCCTTATCACTCCGAATACTGGTTCATACTCGACAAGAACGCAGACTGCGTTATAAAGTCCTTTGAAATCCCCCTGATATAAATCATAAAAGACATACAATGAAACAACTTATAGATGAAATCTCCGCCTAGATGGAGACATTCCGTGAAAATGCCAAGGCGCAGCTCGACAAGGGCAACAAGTCAGCCGGACTCCGAGCCCGTCGTGCATCCCTCGATCTCGAACCGCTACACAAACGCTTCCGCAAGCTCTCGCTGGAAGCTTCCAATCCGAACATCCATTAATCGACCCGGTTATGAAACTGACACCACTTCAGGAGACAGTGAAGTATCTTGATCAATCTCTTTCCTCCAAGGAAAAGGATATTGAACGCTGGGTGATTGACAATGCCCGTCCTCACATAGCGGTCAGGCAGAATAACCTCGTTACAATATGTTTCTGTTGCGCCAACACAATGGTATACGCCGGACACGATTGGTATGTAAAGTGCGTTGACTGTGGCCGTACTGTTGAGATTATCGAGGAACAGGATTGGCTTGCTTCCAAGCGTATGATGTCGCGGTATTTTGCCTCTCTTGAAGTGGTGAACGGTATTCAACTTATGCGAACCTTCGAGGTGATCTTTCGCTATTCGGCAATCAATAGACTGAAATAAGCCTCAGTGCGTGAGGTATGCCGACACTGGATAACCTCCGACGGACGATGTGCCGTGACCTCTCTCCGACGCTTTGCAAGTTTCCTTATTCCGAAAGTAAAGGCAATGAAGCTTCGCAAAGGCTTGACTGAAACAGAAGATCATATCGCCAACAAAGCCTTTGTCATTCCTAAGATGACTCTACTACCCGAACTGTCGATGAAACTTACATCGGTTTACAAGATCATTCCGGGGAATGCTTTGACCATCATAAGGAATCTCCTTGAACCTGACTACTCTGCCATATAGCTTACAGCTTTTCTTACTGCCAAAATAATAAGACAAGTCGTTTTTAGCCATCAAAAACAGCGACAACCCTGAATCGTGAGAGCCGGGGCTGTTGATTATTGTTATAAGCAATATTTGCTACTATGGTTATCAATCTGGTCGTGAATAAAATCGCACAACTCCTTGCCAATACATTCTTCCTTTATATATGGTTCATATTCCCATTTAAGTGCTAATTTATCACCCCAACTATCATATATGAGACGTTTATGAGCATAACTATATTTCATTCTATCAGTTATCTGAGTTATTAGTTCATAGGCTGATAGAGTATTAATCAAAGCAAGGTTCCCATATTGGAAACTTATCTGGAGCATATTTTCAAAATCAATCGATCTATGAGAAATTTGTTGCAACCAATAGTATAGTCTATTTGCCATGTCAAAATCCTTCCTCTTACATAGTTCGATAAGAAGATATTCAGATGTGTAGCGTCCATGATTATCCCATTCACAGGCTTTTTCATAGTATCTGGTTAACCCATCAACTAACGATTTCTTTTGCTCTCTATTAAGCAAAATCCTACCATCTCTAATAATTTCAATAGTGTCACCTGAGATAAACTGTGCGAGTTCTTGGTTTGAGATAAGCGAGAATTGCTTATATACTAATTTCATCTCAGATTTATATCGAAAGATTAAAGATTTTGTTCTAAAATATCGCGTATGCCATACACTATTTCCTTATCAAAGTAATCTACGGAGATAACCGTCTTTATCTCTGATTCTATATCATTGATTCGCTTTTTTAATCTTACTATCTCATCTTTTTTTTTGATAAATCTTCATCTATGTTTTTACGAACATTGGCATTTATAGTATCCATCAGCTCCATTATACCATTTTGGTAATCAGAATCTAATGGACAATCGCAGTCCTCCAATGTCCCTAAAGATAAATGAATTTTGTATTTTTCTCCTATTGTCGTATTAAAATAAGAGTCAAATCCAAACCCTTGCTCATTAACTTTCGAATGGTTTGCGTATACCCCTCTGCCCATTCATAATCTCTTTCTTCTGACGAATGCTTTTCAATGATTTCCTTAGCCCTCTTCCTTAAAAGTACAAGATCCTGATATGATATATTTAGGGGAGTAGAAAAAAATGGCCCCTCCACTGTTGTAGAGTCAATGAAATTATATTTCCAGCCATCCGAGCATCGATGGCTTCCAGTATGAAGATGGGAGTCAGTTACTTTGAATATATATTTTATCTCCTTCATATACTTTGAAGTTAAACAATTACCTATGTCATTAACGAATATGTATTCATAATATTGCCAATAGCTCTCATTATTAAGAGTTTGTATTGAGTAAAATAGAAATTATAATTGATCCGTAACTATAGTGCATCAGGCTATGCGCGTCCGTGGATTTATCGATACAAAGTTACGGAGGGCGGTGCCGACTGCAAGCGACCGCCTATGGCTTGGCTGCATGAAAAAATCCGGCAGCCTTCCACAAATTTTCTCCTACCTCCAAAATTTGGGTATTCCGTATTCTTTCACCTGCCACGCTTGCCTTACGACACCTGCTGCCCTCCGTGCAGGATTGTATCGAAACAAATCCCCGGACGCGAGAAGCCAGAGGCTTCAAACCAAAGGGAACAAAATTAAATTTCACAATATGGAACAGAGAGACAGAAAAGAACAAATCACCATTGAGGGCAACATCTACGAACTGACCCTCCTATGGAACAGAGACCTACTCCGCAGGTCGGCAGTGGGTATGCCTCCCGATTACGCCTACATAACCAGGAACGGCACGAACTACGCAGTCATTCATTGCTCCTCAAACCTTAACGGCTTCCTTGTAGAGGCTTTCCATCTCGCTTTGGAGAATCCGCAATGGTCAATGAAGTTTGACTATCTCAACATCAACACTATCCCGTTCAAGGATATTCTCGTAAGACTCCCTTTATAATCACCACCAAAACTATCTGAACTATGCACAGCTACATCTATCAAATCGGTACCAAGCCGTTCCCCGAGGAAGAACACCTCACTCCAGAAAATGTATTTGAAGGGAATGACATCTTTCTTGACTATACCTATGACCTCACTTCGGAGGAAAGGCTCGAAGCAATCGAGAACCTTGTGGAGAATGTACTACCAAAAGGTATGTTCACGCTATCCACCGACAATAATCTAAACTACAACGGAGGGTTCAAGATATGGCGCAAGTCATATTACGACGGCATCATGTCAGCCGTCAAGACTCTCACTCCTTCCAATGTTATGGACGAATACGGCAACATCCTTGCGCTCAAAGGAGCTGTAACTAATCCACTCAACACAGTCAGTCTGTTTGAATGTGGCAACGGCATTGTGAATACATCAATCAAACTGATGCGTATGATTGAAGGTCTAAACAAAGGTGACATTCTTTATATCGGCTCAATATTGGGTTATCACAACTAAAATATCACGACTATGGAATTTACAATAGAACCAATCCCGACTTGGGCGTTATGCTATCTCATCAATGATGACCGCAGCGGTCTCACTGAGGAAGAAGTGACAATGATTGACCACTGGTACAACTCCAACAGAATAGTAACCATAACGACCGCCAGTGAGGATGAGGGCGAGTGTCACCCATATTTCTCACACTATCCCGCTTTCGGACTTGCAACCGAGGTCATTGACTGCTCAGTTATGATTATGGCATAATAAAAATCTGAAATCTATCGTCCGGCTTCCTTGATTGGAGGTCGGGCGATTTTGCCTCGTTCCTCAGCAAAACCGCCTTTTATGAAAACTACCGTACCAAATGTTTGGTAGTTGCTGATACTCATCACGGCACACGTTCCCGACGAGCCGTATTCAATGCGGCGCCGGGAATCAGTGTGCCTACCTTGGAATATTATGCCGTCTGACTTACTCCGTGTTTGAGACACCGAGTAAGGTCAACCGATTGAATTGAGAGCAATCGACGGCTATGCCTATCACTGCACAAACGCCAGTGTTATCGAGGTTTGCCAATGGCTGCTCTTCAATAACACTCGCGTCCGTGCCTATCTCAGAAACCTAATCTGCAAACGATAACTTGCTTTGACTTCACAGCCATAGACTGCATTTATGGCTGGGTGTCCGAAATCTCAGACAGCTTCCGCTACGCATAACGGCACTCGCTTACACGACATGACATATTCCATGTGTCTCTGCGTAAGCGTATGTGCCTATTTAGGAAAATATCGGAATCCCAGTATATAGAGTCAACCTGATAATCCTTTGAATACCCTCCTGTGATGATTGAGCGTCGGCAGGTG
>CAYNXA010000116.1:0-6232 GCA_964401015.1 uncultured Oscillospiraceae bacterium | reverse complement strand
CTTCATTGCATTGGTGCGTAGCACCATCTTCGCCGACCGAAATACCGGCATGCGTTGCACCAATCTTAACGTTCAAATGCGGATATCCGATCGAATTGCGGATTTGTTCAAACGCACGACCGGCGGCAAACATGGCAAAAGAGCTTGCAAAGGGGATAAGACCCGTGGTCGCAAGACCGGCGGCAACCCCCATCATATTGCCCTCGGCGATACCGCAATCGAAAAATCGGTCGGGAAACGCTTTCTTAAAGGTACCGGTTTTGGTGGCAGCGGCAAGGTCTGCATCGAGCACGACCAAATTTTCGTATTTTGAACCAAACTCGGCAAGGGCGGCACCGTATGCCTCTCTTGTTGCGATTTTTTCTGACATATCGTATCCTCCCCAATCTTTATGCATTAAATTCTTGTTCGATCTTTTCAAGATCGGCAATCGCAACAGCGTATTGCTCGTCGTTGGGCGCGCTTCCGTGCCAAGCGACATTGTTTTCCATGTACGAAACCCCTTTTCCCTTGACGGTGTTTGCAATAATGGCAAAAGGCTTGTCGCTCTTGCGCGCCGCGTTAAGCGCGTCGGCGATTTGATCGAAGTCGTGTCCGTCGATAACGGCAACATTCCAACCGAACGCCTTGAATTTTTCATCAAACGGTTGCGGATTCATAACGTCTTTGGTGGTGCCGTCGATTTGCAAGCCGTTCGCGTCAACAAATACGCAAAGATTCGAGAGTCCGTAATGAGCGGCAAGCATCGCCGCCTCCCAAACTTGTCCTTCTTCGCTTTCGCCGTCGCCGAGAATGGCGTATACACGGTAGTTTTTATGGCGGATCTTGCCCGAAAGCGCCATACCGCAGGCGGCGGAAATGCCTTGACCGAGCGAACCGCTCGACATATCGACGCCGGGAATATGTTTCATATCGGGGTGACCTTGCAGAATGCTGTCGGGCTTGCGGAAAGTCAAAAGGGTCTCGTGGTCAAAATAACCTCTCGCGGCAAGAGCGGCGTAGTAAGCGGGGCAGGTGTGTCCTTTAGACAAAACGAAGCGGTCGCGGTCGTCCCATGTGGGATTCTTCGGGTCGATATTCATCTCTTTGAAATAAAGATATGCCAGTATGTCGGCGATGCCCAAGGAACCGCCGGGATGTCCCGATTTTGCTGCATGTACGGCAGACACGGCGTCTTTTCGGATTTGAAGCGCCGTAAGCTTGAGCTGTTTTTTGTCCATGAATAATAATCCTCCTGTCACATATTGCAAGGTTATTGTGATAAAGCGTTGAATTATGACCTTTTCCGAATCTTTTCGAGAATGTCGGAAAAATAATCGGGAAGCGGCGAATCATACGAAACGTATTCATTCGTTATCGGATGAATAAATCCGATAAATTTGGCGTGTAGACATTGACCGACCAATCCGAACGGATTCTTTCCTCCGTTCGGTGCATACAGCGGGTCACCCAAAATGGCATGATCGATATGCGACATATGTACGCGAATTTGGTGTGTGCGTCCCGTTTCAAGTTTACATTCGACAAAGGTATATCCGGGAAAGCGTTCCAACACACGATAATGGGTAACGGCAAAACGGGAATTTTTCTCGGTAACCGTCATTTTTTTGCGATCTTTCGGGTGACGACCGATCGGAAGATCGATCGTACCTTCGTCGTCCTTGATATTGCCGTATACGATGGCATTGTATATGCGATCGAACGAATGGTCTTTGATCTGCGCGGCGAGCTTTATGTGCGCCTCGTCGGTCTTGGCGACGATCAAAAGTCCACTTGTATCTTTATCGATACGATGTACGATACCGGGGCGAACAACGCCGTTTATGCCGGACAGCCGCCCCGAACAGTGATACAACAACGCATTGACGAGGGTACCGTCGTAATTTCCGGGCGCGGGGTGTACCACCATACCGCGCGGCTTGTTGACAATTAAGAGATCGTCATCTTCGTACGGAATGTCAATCGGTATATTTTGCGGCTGTGCATCACACGGAACGGCGGGGGGAAGGGTAACGCAAACGTGCATACCGACCGTCGGCTTGAAGCTTTTCGAACGGACCGCCTTTCCGTCAATCGTCACATCGCCGTTTTCGAGGCGTACCGCAGCGGCGCTTCGGGTAATTCCGATGTGTTCGGATATTTGTTTATCGATTCGTTCGCACGAATCGGTCGTAAAATCGACTGTTTGCGAACACGCTTCGTCCGCAGGTGCGGTGAATTCCGGATCGATTTCGAATTCCGATTCGCACAATGAATCGGAAAGGGGAAAAATCCGACCGTTCATACCGATTTACCTTTTGCGTCGTTTTCACGTTTTGCATCGGTTGATGCAAAAGAAAAGCGACCGTCGTGTATTTTTCCGTCGATGAAAAGAATATACAGGATCAGTAAGACCTCCCCGATACAAACGGCTGAATCGGCAAGATTGAAGATCGCAAAATCGATCAAGCGAAAATCGATAAAATCGACAACACTTCCGCAAAAAAGCGTATCGGAAAAAAAGATTCGATCGATCATATTTCCGATACCGCCGCCCAAAATAAGAGCCAACGATACCGAAAACAACGGATGTTTCTTCTGCTCTTTTGTTTTACGGAGAAATACCAAAATCGCACAGAGGATCAAGGCGGTGAGCAAAATAAAGATCCAGCGATGGTCACTCAAAAGTCCGAACGCCATACCGTCGTTTGTGGTATATTTGAAATACAAAACGTTTGGTATGAGCGTGATCTCGTCGATCGGCTGAAGTCGATGAACAGCCCACCATTTGGTGAGCTGATCCGAGAAGATAATCGCGTAGGTGAGTACGGAAATCAGCATTATTCGTGTACCGGAGAAATCTTTTTAATAATCGTGTTGCAACGTGTACACAAATACTGACCGTCCTCGTCTTTGTGGGTGTCGTCGGTATAATACCAGCAACGTGCGCACTTGTGACCGCCGCACTGTTCAACCGTTACGGCAATGCCGCTTGCGGTATCGGTAAAGGCGTCGGCGGGAGCCGTGTCCTCGGAAACGGTTGCTTGGGAAACCATGAATACGGTTTTCAAATCATCGGCAAATTGTTCGAAAAGTTTGATTGCCGCATTGTCCGACGCGCCGTAGATGGTAATGGCGGCATCGAGTGACTTGCCGACGATCTTTTTGGCACGAGCTTCTTCCAATGCTTTCATAACATCGTCGCGAACGGCAAACAAGGCATTCCATTTTTCGGTCAGCTCGCCGTTTTCGTACTTTTTCTCATAAGAGGGCATATCGTTAAGGAATACGCTTTCGCCGTTTTCACAGTCGAGATGTGCCAAATATCCCCATGTTTCTTCGGCGGTATACGAAAGGATCGGAGCGAGAAGTCGCGTCAAATAATTGACACAGAAGAACATAGCGGTCCGGGCACTGCGACGACCGAACGAATTCTTTTCTTCAACGTAAACGCGGTCTTTGGTAATGTCAATATAGAGCTTGGAAAGCTCGTTTGTACAGAAATCGTGAATTTCGTGATAAATGATGTGATATTCGAACGATTCGTAAGCCTTGCGGACCTTATCGGTCAAAGCGTTCAGCTCACTGACGATCCATTTGTCGATATCGTACATTTTGTCAAACGGCACCATATCGGTGTTCGGATCGAAATCGTCTTCGGGCGTTCCGAGATTGGCGAGCAAAATGCGAATGGTGTTACGAATTTTGCGGTATGCTTCGGAAAGTTGTTTGAAGATCGCATCCGACGCGCGAACGTCGACACGATAATCGGAAGATGCCACCCACAGACGAAGCAAGTCGGCTCCGTATACCTTGATGATCTCTTCGGGCGCAACCGAGTTTCCGAGCGATTTGTGCATAGCTTTTCCTTCGCCGTCGACAACCCAACCGTGGGTCAAAACCGTCTTATACGGCGCGCCTTGATGTTTGGCACCGACCGCCGTCAAAAGCGACGATTGGAACCAACCGCGATATTGGTCGGCACCTTCGAGATACATATCGGCGGGCCAACGCATATCGTCCTTTTCGAGTACGTTGAAATGACTGGAACCCGAATCAAACCAACCGTCCAAGGTGTCGGTTTCCTTGCGGAAATGTGCTTTACCGCACTTCGGGCAGACAAATCTGTCGGGCAGAAGCGCCGACGCGTCCAAATCAAACCACGCATTGGAACCGTTTTTCGCAAAGCAATCGGCAACCGATGCAATCGTATCGTCATTGCAGATCACTTCACCGCAATCTTCACAATAGAATACGGGAATGGGAAGTCCCCAGTTTCTTTGGCGAGAAATACACCAGTCGGCACGTTCCTTGATCATCGAAACGATGCGGTCACCGCCCCATTTGGGAATCCAGTTTACCTGTTCACAAGCCTGTGCCGCTTCGTCTTTGAATGCGTCAACCGAGCAGAACCATTGCGGGGTCGCACGGAAAATGATCGGTTTTTTGCAACGCCAGCAGTGCGGATATTGGTGAACGATTTCTTCCGACGCAAACAACGCACCACTTTGCTTCATATCTTCGAGGATGGCACCATTGGATTCGACGTAATGAAGCCCCGCAAATTTCCCGGCATCGGGACCTTGATAGCCCTTGTCGTCAACCGGAACGAGAATGTTCATCTTGTAACGCACACCGGTAAAAAAGTCGTCCATACCGTAGCCGGGTGCCGTGTGGACACAACCGGTACCGCTGTCCATGGTAACATAATCGGCGTTTACCAAAAGGCTGTCGCGATCGAGGAAAGGATGATATGCCGTCATGTATTCGAAATACGCGCCTTCGTGTTCGGCAACGATGTCATACTGTTTGATTCCGCCCATTGCCATGGTTTTTTCGAGGAGCGCTTTGGCAACGATATAGTTTTCGTCGCCGCATTTTACGACAACATAGGTTTCCTTGGGGTTGAGCGCGATTGCCATATTGCCGGGCAATGTCCAAATTGTTGTTGTCCAAATGATGAAATAAGTTTTGGAAAGGTCGAATTCCGACAGTTTTCCGCCGTCATCGTGAACGGCAAACTTTACGTATACCGACGTACACGGATCTTCGGTATATTCGATCTCGGCTTCGGCAAGCGCGGTTTCATCGTAAGAACACCAATAAACCGGCTTCAAGCCCTTATAAATGTATCCTTGCTTGTACATCTCGCCGAATACGCGAACTTCGCGTGCTTCGAACTTCGGGTCCATGGTCAAATACGGATTTTCCCAATCGCCCAAAACACCGAGACGCTTGAATGAAGTACGCTGAATATCCACAAAATTCGAAGCAAACTCAAAGCATTGACGACGAAAATCGGATATCGACATATTTTTTCTGTCCAGCTTGTTTTTCTTAATGATCGCGCTTTCGATCGGCATGCCGTGATTGTCCCAGCCGGGCACATAAGGCGTCTTGTATCCGCTCATCGCCTTGGATTTGTTGATGAAGTCCTTTAAGATCTTGTTCATCGCGGTGCCCATATGGATATTGCCATTGGAAAAGGGAGGACCGTCATGCAAAATATATAACGGCTTGTCGACATTGTGCGCCAAAAGCTTGTGATACAGCTGTTCGCTTTCCCATTTTTCTTGCGTTTTGGGTTCGTTTTGCGGCAAATTTGCGCGCATCGGGAAATCTGTTTTCGGCAGATTCAGTGTTTTTCCGTAATCTCGTGCCATGCTAAAAATGCTCCTTTGGTATGTTCCTTTGTGTTTACAGTACGCAAAATCGGCAACCGAGACAAAGCGGGGTCACCGATATAAATATAAGAAACGACTATTGTTCGTCTGTCGTGTTCGGTTCGGGTTGGTCGGAAAGTTCTTGTGCGTCCTCGGCGTCGCCCTTTCGTAACTTTGCGCCGGCGGCGGCAACGGTGTTTTGTACGACCTCATCGACACTCTTGAGGTCCACTTCGTCAAGGCTGTCAATGGGAATCAGTTCGCACAATTGCTTGACTTGCGATCGGTAACCATCAAGCAGACCATTTTTGAAATCGATCGCATTTTTTTGCGCTTCGAGCAATTTTTTCTGTTCGTCCGCAATCACTTCGCGGTATTGAGCGATCACTTGGTCAAAGCTTTCGCGAATTGCTTTGTTTACGGCGTTCGCTTTTTCGTTGGCGTCACGAATGATTTCGTCGGCCATTTTCTGCGCATTGACGATGGTGGCGGAAATCGAGTCTTGTTCGTTTTTCGCTTCTTCCAACTTTGCCGTCAAAACACGCAACTTCTTTTCAAGCTCGGCGTTTTCGCGATACAGCTCGGTATAT
>CAYNXA010000115.1:0-6239 GCA_964401015.1 uncultured Oscillospiraceae bacterium | reverse complement strand
CTTTACGGCGGCACTACGCGATTATAACAAAGCAACGATTCTCGGCACAACCAGCTACGGAAAAGGTACCATGCAAACGGTCATCCCGCTTTCGAACGGGGGCGGTATCAAACTTTCCACACAAATGTACAATCCCCCTTACGGCGAAAACTATGAGGGTGTCGGTATCACGCCCGACAAAACCGTGGAGCTGTCCGACGACGCACTTTCGCACTACTATCGCATGACCGACGAGGAAGACACCCAGTTGCAAGCCGCCATCGACGACGTGAAGAATCGGTAATATTTCGTTTGCCGACAAAGGAGCACGATATGGCAGAAAAAACGCACGAAAAAACAGCCGCGCAAAACAAAAAAGCCTATCACGACTTTTTCATAGAGGATACCTATGAGGCAGGCATTGCTCTTACGGGTACCGAAGTAAAAAGCATTCGGCAAAGCGCCGTCAATATGAAAGATTCGTATTGTTATGTCGAAAAAGGCGAATTGTTTTGTACCGGTATTCATATAAGTCCTTATGAAAAAGGCAATATTTTCAACACCGACCCTTTGCGCGTCCGCAAGCTTTTGATGCACAAAAAGGAAATTCTAAAGCTTTTCGGTCTGGTCGGAAAAGAGGGCTACACGCTCGTTCCCCTGAAGCTGTATTTTTCCGGTTCCAAGGTGAAAGTTCAAGTAGGTCTCTGCAAAGGTAAAAAGAATTACGACAAGCGCGACTCCGAGGCGAAAAAGCAAGCAAATCGCGATATAGAACGATACACAAAATCGCTCGATCGCCGATAAATCTCGCGCCGACAAACAAAAAGGATCCTCACTTATGCCCGAAACACAAAAAAACGGCGGGGCGATCGTTCTGCGCTTCATCGAACCGCTTTTGAGTGCCGAGAATTATCGGCAAATGAAACGATTGGCGGCGGGATTTTCGTCCGAATACAAGATTTTCGTCGTATCGGTCAAAGAAAACGACGAAGAAACCTTGCAAAAAATGGTGACCCCTGCCGCGCTCTTTCTCGATGATACCACCCTTGCCGCCGTCGGGGGGAACACCATGCTTTTGCCGATGTTGCAAAAGCTGTCGCGCGCTTCGCGCTTTATCCTTTCCGGCTACAAAACCGTAACACAGATCGGCGACAACCGCAGCGAACAGGATTGCCGTTTCAGCATCGTTACACCGTTGGCGCACATTCATTTTCCCGACAACGTAAACGACAAGCGATTCGAACGCTGTGTGCGCGAGACGCTCGTGCGCGCCGAAGAACTTATGCGACAAGGCGCTTGCGATATGCTCCTCTATTACGACGAAAAGCAATCGCTTCATGCCGAAAGCAAAGACGATTACGTGCGGCGCGTATACGGAAATTTGACCGAATAAACGCAAATCGGTCAACACGTATGCCGCAAGCGTCCCGATTTTGCTTGACAATTCGGGCAAATCCCGCTATAATGATTGGTGAAAAGCGTGTCTTTTTTACCGATTCGACGCCCGCTTTTTCCGAGAGCTTTCTTTTCGGTCGTTCCCGATTGCTTCTCGCGTACAAAAAGCGGCGTCTTTTTTGTTTTTACGACATTTTGCTCACGAAAGGAATTTTCTCATGAAAAAGCGTTTTCCTCCGATCTTTTCGGATTTTCCGCACATGATTCACGGTGGCGACTACAATCCCGACCAATGGTTACATATGCCCGAAATTCTTTCCGAAGATCTTCGTCTTATGCCGCTTGCCGGTATGAACAGCGCCACCCTTGCCATTTTTGCTTGGAGCGCACTCGAACCGGAAGAAGGCGTCTACCGTTTGGATTGGTTGGAAGAAATCGTAAATAACCTGTACGAACGCGGCATTTACACCGTGCTTGCCACCCCGTCGGGCGCCCGTCCCGCTTGGCTGGACGAAAAATATCCCGAAGCGATGCGAACCCGCTCGGACGGAATCAAAGAGCATCACGGCAAGCGGCACAATCATTGTATGTCCTCGCCCCTCTATCGTGAAAAAGTTCGCCAAATCGACACCAAGCTCGCCGAGCGGTTTAAGAACAACCCCGCCGTTAAAATGTGGCATATTTCCAACGAATTTTCGGGTGAATGTTATTGTCCGCTCTGTCAAGAGAACTTCCGCAATTTTTTGCGTAAAAAATATCACAACGACATACGCGAATTGAATACGCAATGGTGGACGGCGTTTTGGAGTCACACCTACAATTCGTTCGATCAAATCGAACCGTCCATGCCGATCGGTGAGGACAGCGTGATGGCACTTACTCTCGATTGGAAACGCTTCACCACCGAAATCACCTGTGATTTCATGAACGAAGAAATTAAGACACTGAAAGCCATTACGCCGAATCTTCCCGTTACCACCAATATGATGGGCACGTATGAGGGGCTCAACTATTGGAAAATGGCGCAATATCTCGATGTTGCTTCGTGGGACGCATATCCGCAATTCGGCAATCCGCAAATTTCCGACTCGGAGCTTGCCGTCGAATTCGGCTTGCGTCACGATCTGACCCGTTCGTTTTTGAAAAAGCCGTTCATGCTGATGGAAAGTACGCCGAGCTGTGTCAATTGGCAAGTTCCCACCAACAAAGGAAAACGTCCCGGTATGCATTATCTTGCGTCTATGCAGGTTGTCGGGCACGGTGCCGACACGATTCAATATTTTCAGTGGCGCAAAAGCCGCGGATGCGACGAAAAATATCACGGTGCCGTCGTTGACCACGAAGGATCGGAAAACAGCCGTGTGTTCAAGGAAGTCGCAAAACTCGGTGCCGATTTGAAAAAGCTGGACGAAATCGTCGGAACCGATACAAAAGCCGAAGTTGCCATTCTCTACGATTGGGAAAACAATTGGGCAATAAGCGGTTTTCACGGCTACAACGTGCATCGCAATTACGAAAAAACCGTTCGCGAATTTTACCGTTCGTTCTTCAATCATGCCGTAAACGTGGACTTCTTGCCGATGGACGGCGATTTTTCGGGCTACAAAGCCGTAGTTGCGCCGATGGTGTATTCGATTTCCGAAGAAACGATCGAAAAATTGGACGCTTATGTTCGAAACGGCGGAACGCTTGTTTCCACCTATCTTTCGGGTTACGTAAACGAAAACGACCTTTGTTATCTCGGTGGATTCCCCGGCGGCAAGCTCCGCAAAATTTTCGGCATTTGGGTGGAAGAAACCGACGCGCTTCATATCGGCGAGCGTGTTAAAAACGATTATGTCGGAAACGCTCTTTCGATCGACGGCTCATTCGAATCGTTTGATTTTTGCGATGTGATCCATCTCGAAGGAGCGGTCGCTCTTGCCGAATATCGCGGCGAATACTATGCCGACACACCGAGCGTGACCGTGAACAAGTACGGCAAAGGTACCGCCTATTACATCGGCACCCGTCAATCGGTCGGGGATTTGGACGCACTCATGCAAGCTATTATCGACAAAACCGAGATCGAACGCCTCGTTCCCAACGAGCTGCCCGATGGGGTAAAAGTGATCTCGCGTACCGATTACGAGCACGAATATCTTTTCGTGACCAATTACGAAACAAAGGAGCAGATCGTCCGTATCGGCGAAAAGCCTTGCTTGGATCTGCTGTCCGGTAATTCCCATACGGGAACCGTGAAAATCGCGCCGCTCGGCGTTGCCGTTTTGAAATGCACCGTATAAGTTTTCGATTTTCAAAACAAAAAGAGTCCGCTTTCGTCAAAAAAAGCGGACTCTTGCGAATCTCTTTGTCGCACACGATGCGAAAGACACACTTTTACGGTTCGTCGCTCATAATCAAGGCGGCGACCAAATATGCCAACACACCCGTGCCGATGCCGAATATCAAAATAACGGCAATCAGCCGAACGATCGTCGAATCGATATTGAAATAATCGGCAATACCGCCGCAAACACCGAATATTTTGCGGTCGGTGCGAGATTTATACAAACGTTTCATACAAAGCCGCTCCCTTCACATGGTTTTGTGATTTAATATAGATGTAATGGTCATATGCGTGCCGAACGCTTAGGTTAGATGTTTGTCGGTACACATGACATAGTATACATCAAGACGCGAAAAAAGTCAAATACGATTCGATCTATCGAACATTTTTTTACATTTTCTTAAAATTTACATTCGGAGAAATCATGAATTACGTCAACCTTGCCGAACGCCCCTTGCCCATGTCGCCCGAAGAACTGCCGGGCGGAAGCGGCGTACCCGATTTCGTATACGTTTCGGGCGATGCGTATATCGATCATCCGAGCTTCGGCTCGGCTCTCATCGCGCGCCTGTTGGAATCTTGCGGTTTTACCGTCGGTATGATCGCCCAACCCGATTACAAACAATCTTACAAAGACGGCTCCGGCAAAGGGGTTTGCGTTTTCGGTCGTCCGCGACTCGGTTTTTTGGTAAGTTCGGGCAACGTGGACTCCATGGTCGCCAACTACACCGCCGCCAAAAAGCGGCGTTCGGATGACTACTATTCCCCCGAAAAGAACGCGGGATTTCGTCCCGATCGCGCCGTTATCGTATATTGCAATCGCATTCGCGAAGCATACGGCGATGTGCCGATCATCATCGGCGGACTGGAAGCGTCGTTGCGGCGATTCGCCCATTACGACTATTGGGACGACAAGCTTCGACGCAGTATTCTGGTCGACTCGCGCGCCGATATCATCAGTTACGGCATGGGCGAACGCTCGATTCCCGAAATTGCACGATTACTCGACAAAGGCGTACCCATCAAAAAAATCCGCGACGTGCGCGGAACGGTCGTTTTTGTCAAAGACGATTACAAATCCAAATACGACACCGTCGAAACTTTCTCGTTCGAGCGACTCAAAACCGACAAAGCCGCCTATGCCGAAGCGTTTAAGATTCAATACAACAATCAGGATTACGTCGACGGAAAAGCCGTGATCGAATTTTACGACAACGGGTATATTTTGCAAAACCCGCCACCGAAACCGCTAAGCGAACAAGAACTCGACCGCGTGTATGCCCTCCCCTTTACCCGCACATGGCACCCGCGTTACGACGCTTGCGGCGGTATTTCCGCCCTTTCCGAAGTGGAATTTTCCATCACGCACAATCGCGGTTGCTTCGGCGCCTGTGCTTTTTGTGCCATCGCTTACAATCAAGGGCGAAACGTCGTTTCGCGCAGTGCCGAATCGGTAGTTGCCGAAGCGAAGCTTTTGACGACGCTCCCCCGCTTCAAGGGGTATATTCACGACGTCGGCGGACCGACGGCGAATTTCCGTCACGGTCCCTGTCAAGCCGTTCGCGACGGCAAAAAAGGCGTTTGCAATACGCGACGTTGTCTTTCGCCGACTCCTTGCAAAAATCTGATTGCCGATCATCGCGAATATGTCGATATTCTTCGAAAAGTTTCGGCACTTCCGAAAATCAAAAAAGTATTTATCCGTTCGGGCGTTCGATTCGATTACGTGATGGCGGACAAAGACGATACGTTTTTGAACGAGCTGGTTTCCAAACACGTCAGCGGTCAGCTGAAAGTGGCACCCGAACACATTTCCCCGAACGTGTTGCGCCATATGGGCAAGCCGAACGTGGAGATCTACAATGCCTTTTGCAAGAAATACTTCGAAACGACCGAAAAGTGCGGGCTGGAACAATATCTTGTTCCCTATCTTATGTCCTCCCATCCCGGAAGCACCCTGTCCGATGCCATTGACCTTGCGCTGTATTTGAAGAAAGAACGTATTCGTCCCGAACAGGTACAGGACTTCTACCCCACACCCGGCACGGCGTCGACTACCATGTATTACACCGGTATCGACCCCTTTTCGGGAAAAGACGTATACGTTCCGAAAAGCTACGAAGAAAAGCAAATGCAACGTGCTCTATTGCAATACAATCGCAAAGAAAACCGTCCGCTCATCGAAAAGGCAATTCGGCTGTCCGAACGCTACGATGCCTGTTTGCCGCTTTTGGGAATACGTCCCGACCTGTTTGCCGGCAAAAGTTCCCCGAAAAAAGGCGGCACTTCCGAAAAAAGAGCCGCCAAAGATACCGTCAACAAACGAACGAAAAACGCGCCATCCCGTCGTTCGTCCAAAAAGCTCAACACGCACGACAGTTCCAAAGTCTACGGCTTCGGGGCAAGCGCAAACAAGGGAAAGAAAAGCCGAAAAAAGAAATAACAAAAAATGGTTCGGCACGAAAACGCCCCGAAAGCAATCGCTTTCGGGGCGCATTTTTTAGATTTTTGACCGCACTGTTCGGTCGTGTTTACT
>CAYNXA010000114.1:0-6294 GCA_964401015.1 uncultured Oscillospiraceae bacterium | reverse complement strand
CTTGTATCTCTTTTCGGAAAACGGTAAGATCGACCCCGAACGGGCGGCAAAGGAGTTGCGGCTTTCCCAAAACGACGTGGATATGGCGCTGTCGTTCTGGCGGGGCGCGGGACTTCTGCGGGAAAGCGGCACCGAAAACGAAAAGAAAAACGGAAACGAGAGCGGAAAGAACGAAAACGGTAACCAAAACGAAAAAACGACCGAACCGTCGCAAAAGTCCCGAACGGTTACGGTGGTGTCCGATACGCCGTATGCGAGCCGTGTGCCGCAGTATTCCTCGTCCGAACTTGCCGACGCCATCGAAAACAACGAGGACGTCCGCTCCATGCTTCGATTCGTATCCCAACAAATCGGAAAGCTCCTGACCCCTGCCGAACAGACAAAGCTTTTTGCCCTGTTCGATACGTTGGGTATGCCGTGCGATCTGATCATGGGAATCGTGACCTATTGCGTCGAAAACGAGCATAAATCGGTAAGCTATATCGAACGAACCGCTGCCCGTATGTTTGAAGAGGATGGGATTACGACCTATGCGGCGTTTGAACACTTTATCGAAGCGCGCAAAAAGAAGGACGAACTGACCCAAAAGATTCGAAATTTGATCGGTTCGGGCGACCGCGCCTTGACGCCCGCCGAAAAGCGTGTAATCGAAAAATGGAACAACGAAAAGACGCCGACCGATCTGATCGCCGCCGCCTATGAGCGTACCATTCATGCCATCGCAAAGCCCTCTTTGCCGTATATGGCGAAAATGCTCGATACGTGGAAAGAAAAGGGCATTTCCACCTTGCAAGATTTGGAGGACGCCAAACCTTTTTCGGCAAAATCCGATCTCGGTCGCCCCGCGCAAGGTGCGTTCCGATTGGAAGATTATACCGAAATGCCGCCGAAGATCGACGAATAACCCCCACCGTTTCAAAAAACGGTACAATCTGTAAAAAGCGAGAAAACGATATGTTAAAGATATTTCATGCGGCAGATGTGCATTTGGACGCCCCCTTTTCCTTGTCCGACCCAATCGAAGCGGAAAAGCGACGTACCGAATTGCGCAGTACCTTTTGTTCGATGATACACGCCGCACGGCGTATGGAAGCCGATGTGTTTTTGATTGCCGGCGATTTGTTCGAATCCGGCTTCGTAACGAAAGATACGGCGGCGCAAGTGGTGCGCGAAATGGAATCGTTTGCCTCGTGTGACTTTTTTATCACGCCGGGCAATCATGATCCTTACGATGCTTCGTCTCCCTATGCGCTCCTCACATGGCCCGAAAATGTCCATATTTTCACGTCGGAAAAGCCGACCCACTTCGATCTCCCTGCCAAAAACGCTCGCATATACGGGCATGCCTATCGCAGCAAAGAAATCCCCAACGATCTGTTTGCGGATTTTCGCGTAGAGGATGAGAGCAAGATCAATATCTTGCTTGCCCACGGCTTTGTCAATATGCCCCAAAGTACCTGCGGTGTCTTGATGAAAAGCGATATCGAAAAAAGCGGACTGGATTATATCGCACTCGGTCATGTCCATGCGCACGGCGGCTTTGAACGTCTCGGCAATACGACTTATGCTTATTCGGGCTGTGCGGTCGGACGGAGCTTCGACGAATGTGGATATAAATCCGCTGTCGTCGGAACAATTGCCAAAGACGGCATTAACGGCGTTTGCAATCTGTCGCTTCGTCGGTGCGGCGAACGGCGCTTCGAAATTGCACGTATCGATCTTTCGGGGGCGCGCAGTACAGCAGAAGCACTGGCGATTGTCCGCGAAAAAACCGCCGAATACGGCGAAGATACGGCTTTGCGGATTCTAACCGACGGTGCTGTGTCGCCCGACGCGGCTTTGACTGAAGAAGAGTTGCGTTCGGTCGTGCGCTTGCCGTCTTATCTTGAATGGATCGATAACACCGTTCCGATATTGGATATCGAACGATTGAAAAACGACGGCACGATTCTCGGTGCCTTTTACCGACAATTGGAAAACAAACTGATGTCCGACGATCCCGCCGAACGAAAAACGGCGACTCTTGCCTTGCGCTATGGACTTGCCGCTTTGTGCGGACGGGAACTTTCGGATTGAAGATTAAAGAAAATAAACTGCGAAAATCATTTTCGAAAGGAGTCCGAGGAGGAAGGTATGGCGGAAAAGCTCGAACGTGTGACCGAAACGCTCTCGGTCTATCAGGAAAAAGGCGTTTTTTGCTATGGCACCGATGCCACATTGTTGTCGGCATACGCCACATCGGGTGTAAAACCGTCGGGAAATTGCCGCGGGATCGAACTTTGTTCGGGAACGGGCTTTGTTGCGCTGTCGATGCTTGACCGCTTTCCGAACCTTTCGTTTTCGGCGGTGGAAATCAACGAGCACGCCTGCCGTCTTTCGGAAAAAAGCGCCGCCGTGAGCGGACTTTCCGACCGTTTTTCGGTGTGTTGCGGCGATATTTGCAAAATTCGCGAAAGTTTTCTTTCCGAACGCTTCGATTTTGCCGTTTGCAATCCGCCTTATATGACCGCCGATTGCGGAAAAATGTGCGCGGACGATTACAAGACGATCGCACGCCATGAAATTTTGTGTAAGCTGAACGACGTCTTTTGCGCGGCAAGCTATTTGCTCGGAACCGGCGGCAAGCTCTACTTGGTCTATCGCCCCGACCGCATGGCAAGCTTGTTTGCGGCGGCGGAAAAAAATCGCTTTCAGATCAAACGTATGCAATTGGTCTTTTCGCACACAAACGAGCCGCCGAAACTTTTTCTGTGTGAGGCGGTAAAGCAGGGGCGCGAGGGGCTGAAACTTGCCCCGCCGTTCGTCGTGTATGCCGACGACGGAAGCTATACCGACGAAATGAAACGCGTTTACGAAAAAGGAGAAATACGTTTTGGCAAATGAAATAGAACCCTCCACCCTTTATGTTGTGGCGACGCCGATCGGCAATCTTTCGGATATATCCGAGCGCGCCTTGAAAGTTTTGCGCGAAGCGGATTTTGTGGCGGCGGAAGATACGCGGGTATCGGGCTTGTTGCTCAATCACTTTGGTGTCAAAAAGCCCATTGTCAATTATTTCGAACACAATAAGCGCAGTGCGGGCGAAAAGATTTTGGCGGAACTTGCCGTCGGAAAAAGTTGTGCCTTGGTGACCGATGCGGGAACGCCTGCCATTTCCGACCCCGGAACCGACCTATGTCGCGCCGTGTGGGATGCGGGCTTTCGCGTTGTGCCGATTCCGGGTGCAAGCGCGGTGGTGACGGCTCTTTCGGCGTCGGGATTTGACAGCCGCCGCTTTATTTTCGAGAGCTTTTTGCCGCGCGACGGCGAAAAAAACGAGGTTTTGGAAAGCCTTGTGCATGAAAAACGCACGGTCGTTTTTTACGAAGCCCCTCACCGCCTGAAAAAGACCCTTGCCGATCTGCGCGAAGCACTCGGCAATCGCCGCATTTGTCTTGCCCGTGAATTGACCAAACTGAACGAAGAATTTTTTCGTACGACGTTGGACGAAGCCGTCGCCGCCTATGAGCAAAAAGAACCACGCGGCGAATATGTGCTGATTTTGGAGGGCGCCGAAGAACAACCCGAATGTTTTTGGAAAGACCTTAGCGTTTCCGCTCACGTCGATTTTTATCTTGCGCAAGGACTTTCGAAAATGGACGCGATCAAACAATGTGCCAAAGATCGCGGCGTGCCCAAAAATGCAATCTACAAGGAAATGCTTTGAATGATTTACCCGAATAACAAACGCTACAATACGCTCGACGGCTATTGGAAAAGCCGTTTCGGTTGCAAGGTTGCCAAAGTGTCCTTAAACGCCGGCTTTTCTTGCCCGAATCGCGACGGAACAAAAGGCACGGGCGGCTGTATTTACTGTTCCCCGTCGGGAAGCGGTGATTTTGCGGGCGACCCGTGCGACAGTATTCGAAAACAGTTCGACGATATTTCCGCGGGACTTCGAAAAAAATGGAAGGACGCCAAATTTTTGCCTTATTTCCAGGCGGGAACCAATACGTATGCGCCTTTATCCCGATTGAAAGACGTGTATGAACAAGCACTCGCTTTGCCCGATGTTGTCGGACTGAGTATCGCGACCCGCCCCGACTGCATTGCCGACGATGTGTTGGACTACTTGTCGGATATCGCGCGGCGCACCTATCTTACGGTGGAGCTCGGCTTGCAAAGTGTTTTCGACGATACCGGTGAGTGTATCAATCGCCATACCACTTATGCCGAATTTTACGATTGCTTTATGCGCCTTACCGAGAAAAATATCCCCGTGTGCGTTCATCTCATAAACGGCTTGCCGGGGGAAGATCGCGAACGTATGCTCGAAAGCGTACGCCGTGTCTCGGCGTTGCATCCCCACGGCGTGAAATTGCATATGCTCCATATTTTGAAAGATACCGTCTGCGCCGATATGTACGCGCGCGGCGAGATCGTCCCGTTCGAAAAAGAAGAATATATCCGGCTTGTTTGCGACGAATTGGAACTGTTACAGCCCGATATCGTCGTCCAGCGTATCACCGGCGACGGCGCACGCGACGCCTTACTTGCCCCTTTGTGGAGCGTGAAAAAATTCGATGTTATGAACGGTGTCGATCGGGAACTGAAACGGCGGGACAGCTTTCAGGGACGCTATGCGCCGAAATAAAGACGCGTTATCGAATAAGACACAGTTACGCAAAACACCATAACGATAAAGGCGACGGGGAGAGTATACCCCGTACTTTTTTCTTGTATCGACGAAAAATAAACCGATACGGTATAAAAGATCGTGTCGGACGACCCCAATAAGATCGAAGCACAACGCCCCGCAAAGCTGTCGGGCGAATACCGTTCGAACAAGTCGATCAAAAGAGCCGTCGTACCGCTTCCCGATATCGATCGCATTAAAATCGTCGGCAACAACTCTTCGGGAAAACGAATTGCGCGGCAAAAGGGCAAAAACAGCGAACATAACGCGCGCATACCGCCGCTTGCCGTAAACGCGCGTACCGCCACCGACAAGAGCAGCAGTGTCGGTAAAATCGAAACGGTCGTGCGTAATCCGTCGGCACAGCCGCGCGTAAATTCCGAAAAGAGATCATTTTCGGTGAAAAAGTCGGAAAAGAACAGTAGAATGGCAATCAGACACAAAAGGCTCGGAACGGCAAGTGAAGCAAGATACGACATAGTACGAGTACTCCCAAAAAACGAAACAGACTCAGTGCCGCGCCCGCTTTTTGCGTGCGACGTTTGCATGGGAAATCTTTCCGAAGATTCGGCATAAAAGTCCCGCAAAACAGAAGGTTGCCGCCGAGCAGAGCCAAATCGGCAGAAGAATCTCAAAGGGAGCGGCGGAATTTGCGGCGGCGCGAAGCGCAAACAGCGTGGTCGGAAATAATTGCGGCGGCACCGTGTTCATAACGGCAAAGGTCTTTCGATCGATTTGCAGATCAATATCGTTCTTGTCGGCGGAAAGCGCTTTCATGACCGACAGTCCCAACGGAAGCGCGGCGTTTCCCAGTCCCAAAAGATTGGCGGCAAAATTGGCGGCGATCTCGTTTTCACCGATGTGCTTGCGAAAGGCGGTGGGGTAGATACGCCGAAGAATCGGTCGGCAGATGCGTGCCAAAAGCTTTGTGCCGCCGGCTTTGTCCAACACACGCACAACGCCGCTCCACAACGCGACAATCCCTGCCAGCGACAGCGACAAGGTCACCGCATCGGCGGCGGATGCGGTAATACAGCGCGAAACTTCCTCGGTATTTCCGTTTATCAGTGAAAAGACGAAAGAAGAAACAATGAGAAGTGAAAAGACTTTTCCGAGCAAAAAAACGCCTCGTTTCCGTAAAATATGACAAAATATGCCAAAAAACTAAAATAATTAGCAAAAAGTGTTGACATTTGGAAAAATATGGTGTATAATGCAGAAGGACGTGGGAAATAACACGTTTTAACAAAATTTCATTTTCGCTTTTGAAGGGAGACGCAACTATGAAACCGTTGGGAATCGTACGCACAGTAGACAGATTGGGACGCCTTGTATTGCCCGCCGATTTGAGAAAAACGATGGGGTACGGCGTGGACGAGCCGCTGGAAATCTTCGTGGAAGACGACCGCGTTATTTTGAAGAAGTATAACCCCGCCTGCCTGTTTTGCGGTTCGAGCGAAAACACCGTAAAATACAAAGACAAGTTGGTTTGCGCCGAATGTGCCAAAAAGCTTTCGGAGCTTTGTGCCTATCTTTGATGACACCGTCGCTTGTCGCAAAAGACAAGGGACGAACGTTTTTGTCCCGCTTTTTTCGAAAAGCGGGCAGGGTCAAAAGGG
>CAYNXA010000113.1:0-6327 GCA_964401015.1 uncultured Oscillospiraceae bacterium | reverse complement strand
CCGGTACACAGATCAGCCGTACTCGCTCCGATCACATCGGTATGCTCGCGACGGTCATCAATTCGTTGGCACTGGCGACGGGATTTGAAAATGCCGGGATTCCCACCAAGGTCATGACCGCCATTCCCATGCAACAAATTGCCGAGCCGTATGTGCGCGACAAAGCTTGCGAATACCTTGACGAAGGGAAAATCGTAATCGTTGCTTGCGGTTCGGGAAATCCGTTCTTTTCCACCGATACGGCGGCGGTATTGCGCGCCGTAGAGCTTGACGCGGAGGTCGCCCTGTTTGCCAAAAACATCGACGGTGTTTATACCGCCGACCCGCATAAAGACCCGACAGCGAAGAAATTGGCGCACGTATCGTACGATGATATCTTGAAAAACGATCTTGCCGTTATCGACAGTACGGCGGCAGCGATGGGACGCGACAACGATCTCGCTCTGCTCCTGTTTGCGCTGAATCCGTCGGAAAACATTTTGCGTGCCGTGAACGGCGAAACGCTCGGCACGATCGTCGACAACAATCCGTAAATAATCGGCGCACTTTTTTCACACACATACCCGATTCCATCATAAACGCAAAGGAGACGTATACCATGTTGCTCAACACAAAAGAATTCGAAGAAAAAATGAAGAAAACCATTTCGGCTTATGAGTCCGAACTCGGTACCATCAGTGCCGGACGTGCCAATCCGCAGGTGCTCGACAAAATCACCGTCGATTACTACGGCTCTCCGACTCAAATCAACCAAGTTGCCGAAGTAAAGGTACCCGACGCGCGTACGATCGTTATTTCGCCTTGGGATTCGAGTCTTTTGAAAGCAATCGAAAAAGCCATTCAAACCGCCGATATCGGACTTGTTCCGCAAAACGATGGCAAGGTAATTCGTATCGCATTCCCCCAGCCTACCGAAGAACGTCGTCGTGAACTGACCAAACAGGTTGCAAAACTTGCCGAGAACGCAAAAGTCGCTTTGCGTAACATTCGCCGCGATGCAAACGACAAGGCAAAGGATATGCAGAAGAAGAAGGAAATGACCGAGGACGAATTGAAGATCACCGAAAAGAACGTCCAGGAGCTCACCGAAAAGTACACCAAAGACGTTGACACGGTTACTGATAAGAAAAACAGCGAAATTATGGCTATCTGAGTATGGGTATTTTTTCTGACAAAAACCGTTTGAACGAACATATGCTTCCCGACGTCATTCCAAAGCATGTGGCGTTCATCATGGACGGAAACGGACGATGGGCAAAACGTCGCGGCTTGCCACGCACGGCGGGTCACAGCAAAGGCGTCAAGACATTCGAAGATGTTGTGGAAATGTGCTTTAGTGCCGGTGTTGAAACGGTTACGGTATATGCTTTTTCCACCGAAAATTGGAAGCGCCCCGAATCCGAAGTGAAATATATCATGAATCTGTTCAACGAATACTTGGACATATCGGTAGAACGGTGTTTGAAAAAAGGAATTCGTATGCGTGTCATCGGTGACAAATCGCATTTTTCCCCCGAAATGGTTCAAAAGATGGAAGAAAGCGAACAAAAAACCGCACATTTGCATTATAATCTCAACGTTGCCGCCAATTATGGTTCGCGCGACGAGATCTGTCATGCGGTCAATACGCTTATCGCCGAAGGAAAAACCGAAATTTGCGAGCAGGACATTTCATCGCATCTCTATACCGCACCCGTCGGCGATCCCGATCTCATCATTCGTACCGGTGGCGAAATGCGGCTGTCCAACTTCTTGATGTGGCAGGCGTCGTATGCGGAATTTTATTTCACCGACACCTACTGGCCTGATTTCGGCAAGAAAGATTTATACAAAGCCTTTCATAAATTTACCAAAACTCATCGCCGTTTCGGCGGTCTGTAAGAAAGGATTTTGCTTTATGAAGCAACGGATATTGACCGGAATTGTTTTGGTACTGATTTTTGTTCCCATTCTCATGCTTTCCGGTACGATCGTATTCAATATCGCCGCCGCGCTGTGTTCGGTGCTCGGTGTATACGAAATGCTTTCTTGCGTCGGTCAAAAGAAACAGCTGTGGCTTGCCGTGCCGTCGCTCATATATGCGGCGGCGGGACCTCTTTTGGCACGTACGCGCTTTGCAACCGCTTACGGCGTTCTGTTAAGCATTACGGTCTTGTATCTCATGTACTTAATGTTTATCCATGTGTTTCTCGCCGAGATGATCCGCACGACCGACATCGGTGTCGTCTTTATGACGACCGTTTATATTACCGTGGCATTTACCAGCATCATCCGCTTGCGTGACGTCGGAAATATCGGAAAGTATCTGTACATGTTCATCTTTATCGGCGCATGGATCACCGACATTTTCGCCTATTTCGGCGGCAGACTGTTCGGAAAGCATAAGCTCTGTCCCCTCATCAGCCCCAAAAAGACGATCGAAGGTTCGGTGTGCGGCATACTTTTTTGTTCGCTCGCTTTCGTATTGTATTCCTATTGGATCGCAAGACAGACCGAGCTTACCCCGCATTATTTGCTGATTGCCGCCATCGGTGCCTTTATTTCGATCGTGTCGCAATTCGGTGACTTGACCGCCTCGGCAATTAAACGCGATTACGGAATGAAAGATTACGGAAAGATCTTCCCCGGTCATGGCGGCATACTCGACCGTTTTGATAGCATTTTAGCCGTTGCTCCATTTCTGTTCATTTTGACGGGCAACCCCGGATTTCTCGACACCTTCAATCAAATACTGTAATTGCCTTGAGAGAAATCCGCGCGATTTCTCTCATTCTGTCATTCTATCCTCTTTGATTTCTCGATTCGTTCGGTTAGGCGCTCCGCTTTCAATATTTAAGCTGCGTTTTTTTTGCCGCACAATTCGGCACACTTCGATTCGGTGTGCCGCTTGAATCCCTTTTCGAAAGGAACGTTGCATTTATGGATACACAAAAATTATGCGTATTGGGTTCAACCGGTTCGATCGGCACGCAAGCCCTTGAAGTTGCCGACCATTTGGGTCTTTCGGTCACGACGATTTCGGCAAACGGTTCAAATTCCGCTTTATTGGAAGAACAGATACGACGATTTCGCGTAAAGCTGTGTGCCGTTAAAGACGAAAACGCCGCAAAAAGCTTGCGCATCACTCTTGCCGATACCGATTGCAAAATAGTAAGCGGTTCGGAGGCCGCCGAAGAAGCGGCAGCGGTCAGCGACGCCGATACGGTATTAAATTCGATTATCGGATTTGCCGGCTTGAAGCCGACTCTTTCGGCAATCGACGCCGGAAAAAATATTGCCATTGCCAACAAGGAAACCTTGGTCGCCGCCGGCAGCATCGTTATGGCGGCGGTCAAGGAGCGCGGTGTGCGTCTGCTTCCCGTTGACAGCGAACATTGCGCGATTCATCAATGTATCGGAAAGAACGCACCGAATGAGATCGATCGATTGATATTGACGGCATCGGGCGGACCTTTTTTTGGAAAAACACGCGATGAGCTCATCGATATGCCGCCCGAAGCGGCGCTCAAGCATCCGAACTGGAACATGGGACGGAAAATCACGATCGACAGCGCGACGCTTGTCAACAAAGGGTTGGAGCTGATCGAAGCGATGTGGCTGTTCAATATGCCCGCCGAAAAGATCGATGTATTGGTTCATCGCGAAAGTGTCGTTCATTCGATGGTACAATACAAAGACAGCTCGGTTATGGCACAGCTTGCCGTTCCCGATATGCGTTTATGCATTCAATACGCTTTGACGGGTACCGCAAAAAAAGAGGGGCTTACGCCGAAGCTGAAGCTTGCCGACATCGGAAAACTTACGTTTTTCGAACCGGACGATGATGCCTTTCCGAGTATTCAAATCGCGCGCCGCGCCGCCGCGCAAGGTGGCATTATGCCCTGTGTATTTAATTCCGCCAACGAAGCGTGTATCGATGCGTATTTGAATCGCAAGATCCGATTCGGCGACATTTTCACCTTACTCGATGAAGTATTGCATCATGTATCGCCCGTATCCCCCACGCCGTCGCTGTACGATATACTACACGCGGATCAATTTGCCCGTCAATGGGTCTGTGATGCAATAAACTCGTGAGAACACGCATATATTGGTTTCGGCGCGGTTGGTGCCGTAATGATTTTGCGTATTGGGGAAACATATGATCGTATCGGTAATTTTTGCTGTTTTCTTTTTCGGATTGATCATCCTGTTACATGAACTGGGACATTTTGTAGCCGCACGATTTTTCGGTGTGACGGTTCGTGAATTTTCGATCGGCATGGGCCCGAAACTGCTTTTCGCCACGTCCCGCGACGGCACCACCGTCTATACTCTCCGTGCCCTCCCCTGCGGTGGCTATGTCAGCATGGCAGAGGAAAATGACGATTCCGCCGACCCGAATGCTTTTTGCAATCAGAGCAAATTTGCACGCTTTGTCATTTTGGTTGCGGGCTCGTTTATGAATCTTTTACTTGGTTTTCTTATAATGCTGGTTTGCGTCATCGGGTCGAAAAGTTTGTATTCCAACACCGTCGAACGCTTCTTGATAACCGACAAAAACGAAACGGCTGTCACCGAATTTCAAGGATTGCGCGTCGGCGACGAGATCTTGGCTGTGAATCGTACGCAACTTCACGTGCGGTACGATTACGTTTTTACGGCTATGCGAACGAGCGACACACCGTCGACTCTCACCGTTCGTCGCAACGGCAAAACTGTCACGATCGAAAATTTTGTGTTTCCCACTTATGTCAAGGACGGTCAAAAATTCGGAAATCCGAATTTCTTTGTTCCGCGCGAAAAGACCAAAACCGTTTCGGTCATTCTGCATGACACTGTCTTTCAAACCGCCGCTTGCATCAAAACCGTCGTGACAACCTTGTACGACTTGGCGGTCGGGCGGTACGGCGCCGAAGCGGTTTCGGGTCCGATCGGCGTTGTGAGCGAAGTTCGACAAACGGCGCGACAAGGCGCTGTCGCGGTTTTGTATCTTACCTCGATGATCGCAATCAATATCGGTATATTCAATCTGTTGCCGTTTCCTGCGCTGGACGGCGGACGCATTTTGTTTCTTTCAATCGAATGGATCATGCGCCGACCGATAAACAAAAAAATCGAAAATGCCGTCAATTTGATCGGAATTCTACTATTATTTGTCCTGATGACACTCATTACGATCAAAGACATTTTACACCTTATTCCATAGCGAAATCGTTATCAACAATCATCCCGATCGAAGCGACGTCGAATTGTTCCGACGCTTACTTTGACAGGATAACGGAGAATTACTATGTACGAAAGAAGAAAAACACGTGAAGTAAAAATCGGATCGATCGCCGTCGGCGGAAAGAATCCGATTGCCGTTCAATCGATGACCTTTACCAAAACATCCGACCGTGAGGCTACCTTACGGCAGATTCTTTCACTCGAAAAAGCCGGATGCGATATTGTGCGTTTTTCCGTACCCGACGAAGAATCGGCAAAAAGCATTTCGTATTTGAAAGAACATACGCATATACCGCTTGTTGCCGACATTCATTTTAACTATAAGCTTGCCCTTGCCGCTATCGAAAACGGCATTGACAAGATTCGGATAAATCCCGGAAACATCGGTGACAACGACCGTGTGAAAGCAGTTGCCGATGCCTGTCGTGCTCATCACATTCCGATACGAATCGGTGTCAACGGCGGCTCGCTCGAAAAGCATATTTTGGCAAAATACGGCGCTCCGACGCCCGAAGCGCTTTTCGAAAGTGCCATGTATCATGTCCGTCTGCTCGAACAGTTTGATTTTTACGACACGATCGTTTCGATCAAATCGTCAAAGGTATCCGACACGGTTTACGCGAATCGCATTTTTGCCGCCGAAACCGACTATCCGATTCATCTCGGTGTTACCGAAGCCGGAACCGAACGGTTGGGAATCCTAAAATCATCGGCGGGCATCGGCTCGCTTCTCCTTGACGGAATCGGTGACACCTTGCGTGTATCTTTGACCGCCGAGGTGGAAAAAGAAGTTGCCGCCGGACGCGATTTGTTAAAATCGCTCGGCTTGCGCGGCGGTGTAAACGTTGTGTCTTGCCCAACCTGTGCGCGAACCAATATCGATGTCATCGGGCTTGCGGAAAAGCTTCACGAACGACTGGACGATTGCGAAAAAAATTTGACGGTAGCGGTCATGGGCTGTGCCGTCAACGGTCCGGGTGAGGCAAAAGAGGCCGACATCGGTATTGCGGGAGGAATCGGCGAAGCTTTGCTCATCAAGCACGGCGAAATCGTCGGAAAAATTCCCGAAGATCGTGTGATCGAAGTTTTACTGTCCGAGATCGAAAAAATGTAAAAAGG
>CAYNXA010000112.1:0-6334 GCA_964401015.1 uncultured Oscillospiraceae bacterium | reverse complement strand
GTCTTATTCGTACAATGACCGGGATTATGTAAAGAAAGTTTATTATTATATGTCAAAGGATAGCAGATACATAAATCTGGAAAATAAATATTGGGCATATGAATAGAGAAACTTTACCTTGCCATGTCGTTAGATAATACGATATAGCAGGGTAAAAACAAAGGAGAGAACGAAAATGAAGCTGATGGTAAGTACCTCTTCAAAAATAGGAAACCGTTCTGTAAATGAGGATTATGTAACATATAGAGAGGAAGATGGAAAGCTTATTTTGGTTGTGGCGGATGGGTTAGGAGGCCATGACAAGGGAGAGGTAGCCTCCGAGTATGTAGGAAACTATATCAGAGAAGAGTTTCAATTTGACGGTAGGACGGACACGGAATTGAAAAAGGCAATCGTGAAAGCGCAAAATGCGTTGCTTGAGCTGCAACAATCAGAAAGAGCAGTAGCAGCCATGAAAACAACGGTAGTATCGTTAGTAATCAATGGGGAGAGCGCATTTTTTGCCCATGTGGGGGACTCCAGAGGCTATGTATTTCAAAAAAGGAAAAAGTATAGTAGAACCATAGATCATAGTGTTCCACAAATGCTTGCGCTAGCAGGGGAAATCAAAGAAAAGGAAATTCGAAAGCACCCAGAGCGTAGCAGTTTGCTTCGGGTGCTCGGTTCTGTATGGGAAAAAGAAGCAGTAGAGCTTAGTGACGAAATCAAATTAAATAAAACAAAGGCATTTTTGCTTTGCTCGGACGGCTTTTGGGAATTGATAGAGGAAAAATCCATGATACGGTGCCTAAAACAGTCAAAGACGCCAAAGGAATGGATTTTACGTATGGAAAAAATCGTAGAGAAAAATGGAAAAGGGACGGAGATGGATAATTATACGGCAGGTGCAGTGTTTGTTATGGAGGAGAAATGAGAATGAATACGTTGGGGCTAACGACACGGAGAACCTATGAATCGTCTCTCTATGTAATTGAAGAATTTAGTACTCTGGGTACATGTGCGGTACAGGAAGACGCAACAGGGTGTTGTATTCGGGAAAATACTTCGGTAATGGTTTTGTGCGACGGGATTGGAGGTATGGAAAGGGGAGATTTGGCGGCAAAGATGGCGGTTGATACCATACTGCAATGTTCAGCAAAATGTGTATGGAAAGAAAATCCGGTAGCGTTTTTAAGGTACGCAGTTGAAGAAGCGAATCATGCTGTGTTTGAATTAATCGGAGATGATGGAGTACCAATACAGGGAGGATGTACATTAGTTGTTGTACTTACGGTGGGAAGAAAGCTATATTTGGCAAATGTAGGTGATTCCAGAGCATATGTGCTGAGAAAGGAGGGTTTTGACCGTATAACTACGGATCATAATTATGGAGAATGGCTAAAAAGGGAGCTGGAAAAAAAGGAGATTACAGAAGAAAAATATTGTTCGGAAATAGAAAAAGGGGCAGCATTAACCAGTTATATTGGAATGGGTGCGTTAAAAGAATGTTTTGTCAGCAGCAAACCGATGCTCTTAGATAGGGATGAGGTGCTTATTGTAGAGTCAGATGGTTTGTATAAGCTGGTAAATGAGAATGAAATAAAAGAAATCATATGCAGGAACATTCGAAGTCTAGATGAGGCAGGAATGCATCTATTGAAACGGGCACGGGAACAGGTGAAAGGATATCAGGATAATACAAGCATAATTTTATTTCGGATAAAGTGAGGAAGATGCTATGAATAAAGCAAGATGCGAGAACTTACATTGGTTTGATACGGATAAATTTTTGGTGTGTCCGCATTGCGGAGCACAAAAGCAGTCAGAGAAACAGGTAGAGGATAAGAAGGAAGAAAAGAAAAAAGGGTTATTTAGAAAAAGGACACAGGAACAGGAAGCGGTCAGTTGTCCATCGGAAATAGTGGTAAGCTCTAAGAATCAAAAAACAGAGGTTATGTATGAACCAGAAGCGATCTTGGCATATCAAAGAGCGCAGGAACAGGAAGCAGCGCAAGTAATGCATACAGATATTGATGAGCTAAAAACAGTCAGCAGATTTGCAGGTGTGCAGGGAGAAGAACCTGTGACGGGATGGATTGTCGGAGTGCGTGGAGAATATCGGGGAGTTTCATTTCATTTAAAAACAGGCGTAAATGTAATTAGCAGGGATGCAAGCGCAGTCGTATCATTGAAGAAAGATGTGCAAGTGTCAAGAGGAAAACATGCAGTAATTATCTATGAACCCAAAAAGAAAATCTTTTATTTAGGGGAAGGTGAAAACACATTAACTTATTGTAATGAAGAACTGGTTTGTGGAAAGCAAGAGTTAAAACCGTATGATTCTATAGAAATAGGGGAAGGAATCTATCGGTTTATTCCTTTTTGTGGAGAAAGGTTTGATTGGGATAGGGAAGAAGAATAATTGGAGGAAGGCTAGTTATGCAAAAGAGATGTTGTAATTGCTTTGAACTGTATGAAGATATAGATAGTATATGCCCTTATTGTGGATATTCGGAGGGAGATAAGGCGGAAGAAATATATTTTTTACAGCCAGGTACTTTACTAAATAAAAACAAATACATTGTTGGCGAAAAGGCAGGACAGGGTGGCTTTGGAATTACATATAAAGCATGGGATACCAGTTTGCAACGTGTAGTTGCAATAAAAGAGTTTTTTCCGCTTTCTATGGTAGCACGTAGTGAGGGACAAAAGGAAGTGGTTGTTTTTTCGTCAAAACGTGAAAGTGATTATGCAAGACATCTTGAAAGATTTCGACGGGAAGCAAAAATAATGAGTCTCTTTACTGACTCTATAAATTGTATTAAAACCTATGATATTTTTGAGGAAAATAAAACAGCATATATTGTAATGGAATACTGTGACGCACCAACCCTGAAAACTTATGTAAAAGAAAGGAATGGCGAGCTACTGCCTGAGAGTGAAGTTGTTGAAATTATCGCTCAGGTATTATCAGGTTTACAGGAGATTCATGCAAAGGGAGTGTATCATCTGGATATTGCGCTGGATAATATTTTTATAAAAAAACGGGAGGAAAAAGTTAAGGTAACAATTTATGACTTTGGCGCAGCTCGTTTAGAAAAAAATCTAAAGCGTGGTATAGAGGAAGAAATAATTTTAAAACCGGGTTTTGCACCACCAGAACAATACAAAAAGAACGGAAAAATTGGTCCATGGACAGATATCTATGCCGTGGGCGCCAATCTTTATTACCTTTTAACAGGTGTGGTCCCATTAGAGGCAACGGATAGAGAGCATGAGGATGTGATGGAGGAACCGGCGCAGCTAAATCTGGTTTCGCCTGCCATCAATAATGCAACGCTTCGTGCAATGGCATTAAGTACAGAGCTTAGATATAGAAATGCAAGAGATTTTTTAGAAGACCTAAAAAAGGAAAAAGTAAGAAATGATAAGGAAGAAGCGCTACATAGGAAGAAAGTAAGAAATCGTTTTATTGCGGCTGTTTCTTTGGTACTGATGGCTGCTGCTGCACTGCTTGTTTTTGTTGGATACACAAAGGGACGGATATTTGAAGATGAAATAATTATGTGGGTAGTAGCTGATTCGGAACAAAATATAGAAAAAATGCGTTATGAAGCTGTAATCAGTTCGTTTCGTGAATATTATCCTCAGATACAGGTGAAGCTGGAGGTGATGAGCAGTAGTGAGCTAGAAAAAAGGTTTTTGTCTGCAAAGAATGCGGATAAACCGGATTTGTTAGAAACAACAAATGCTTCGGAAACGGTTTTAAAAAGCTGTAAATCTCTTTCCGCTGTATTGCATGAGAATAAAGGGGTTTTTGTTAATGCACTTGGGAAGAAGATTATTTCTTCCTATGAGAAACAGCTTCCGCTAGGTTTTTACGTGACGGTAGTATATAAACAGTCTGGCAAGACCATGGAGGAACTATCGCGAGTAAGTCCGAAGATGTTTATTATGGATGCCGTTGGTTATACGGAGAGTGATACAACGCTTTATACAGAAGTTCAGAAGAACATAGCGGGAAGATATGAGATTGTTGCTGGAAATAAGAAAAATGTTTATTTTACGGACTTGTTTAGTGTTTTTTCAAGGGGAATCAATAAGGAAAAAGCGGCAAAAGCATTACTTAGCTATATGTTGACAGAGGTAGGACAAGAAAAATTACATATCACATATAAGAGTAACTGTTTACCAATCGCAGATGTAATGTTTGAACTATATGTAGGGGATATATATAGGGAAATGAACTTTTTAAAAGAGTCCTTAGAAGAATACGAGGAGATGACGAAATGAAATTATGTTTAGGTTGTATGGAGATGTATGAAGACCAATTTGACATTTGTCCATATTGCGGATATGAGAATAATGCAATGCCGGAGGAAGCGTTTCATTTGACACCAGGAACTGTGATTGGCGAGCGGTATATCGTTGGGAAGGTGCTTGGTTTTGGCGGATTTGGCGTGACATACATTGGTTATGATAGAGAACTCGAAAAAAAGATTGCAATCAAGGAATACCTGCCGAGCGAGTTCGCGACAAGAACGTTGCATCAAACAAAGATTACGGTATATGGTGGAGATAAGACGGAACAATTTGGGCTTGGTATGACAAAATTTGTGGAGGAAGCAAGAAAATTAGCAAAGTTTAATGAAGATACTGAGATTGTAAATGTATATGACACGTTTATGGAAAACGATACGGCATATATCATAATGGAATATTTAGAAGGAGAAAATCTTAGACAGATACTGGAACGAAAAGGAAAACTTTCTCTGGAGGAGACAGAAAAAATAATACTTCCGATTTTTCGTTCTTTAAAAACTGTACATGAGATTGGAATTATTCATAGAGATATTGCGCCAGACAATATTTTTATTACAATGGATGGAAGAATAAAACTCCTTGATTTTGGAGCAGCAAGATACGCTTCTGCAACGCACAGTAGAAGTCTTACGGTAATTTATAAACCGGGGTACGCCCCAGAGGAGCAGTACCAGAGCCGTGGAGAACAAGGCCCGTGGACGGATGTTTATGCCCTTGCCGCAACCTTATATAAATGTATTACTGGAATTACTCCGGATACTTCTCTTGAAAGAAAGGTGAAGGATACCTTAAAGGAGCCTTCTAAGCTAGGGATTGATATTCCGAAAAATAAAGAAAGTGCGTTGATGAATGCATTAAATATTCAGGTTACATCACGGACAAAATCGACAGAAGATTTCTTAAAGGAATGGGAATCCAAAAGCGAGGTTGTAAGAATCGTTGAAAAAATAAAGACGATGGATGTAGGACGGCTTAGTAAAAAAGCGAAAGCAGGAATTATAGCAGGAATTATCCTGCTTGCTGCAGGAATAGCAGTGGTGTTGGGAATTGGTGGTGTATCCTCAATTACGGATAGTATAAAAATCGTACAAGGAAGTGTCCGAGTACCGTCGGTTGTAAATGAAAATTTTGAGGAAGCGGTTAAAATTACGGAAAATGCTGGTGTGCATATAATGCAGGAGGATACAAAATATGACGCAATGATTGAAAAGGGAAAAGTTCTGACGCAGAGTGTGGAGGCAGGGCAACTGATGAATGCGGCTGAGAGCCTAATGGTAGTTGTTTCAGGCGGTATCCGGCAGATTTATGTACCGGAAATTGCAGGAAATACAAAGGAAATTGCATTAGACATATTGTTGCAGGAGGGCTTTACTTATCGGCTGGTGGAGGAATATTCAACAACTGCAATAGGAAATGTTATTCGCACAGATTACTTGGCGGGAGCACAATGCGATGAAGGAACAGAAATTGCTGTATATATATCAAAAGGAGTAGATCCGGCAACCATTGTGATACCGGATGAGGATGAAAAACCGGTAGAATATGTGGTGGAGGACTATATCAACCGTACAGTGGAGGAAGTCAGCACCATTTTGTCTGCGTATGGTATTTATCTTGATTATTCAGAACAGGTTGCTTCTGAACTGGTGGAAAAAGACCATATTGTTTCCCAAAGCACACCAATAGGAACGAAATTAACGGTCGGTGATACAGTAAAAGTTGTAATGAGTACAGGGATTCCGATGGTTAATGTAGGTGATATTATCGGGTGGCAGTTTACGGATAGAAAGACGATGCTTGAGGAAGTTGGTTTTATTGTAGAAAAAGGCGGGGAAGAGTATAGCAATAATCGGGCCAAGGGCTTAATTCTTTCCGCAAAAACGGAGTCGGGTGAAACGGTTACAGATGGTACTATGTTGAAAAAAGGTACGAAAATTATTTGTATGGTAAGTAAGGGACCAAAGCCGACCGCAACAAATACGCCGAAGCCGACCGCAACAAATACGCCGAAGCCGACCGCAACAAATACGCC
>CAYNXA010000111.1:0-6349 GCA_964401015.1 uncultured Oscillospiraceae bacterium | reverse complement strand
AAGTGTGAGCATTTTAAATTCTAAAATGCTCACACTTTCATTTATAATAAAAATCTCAATAAAAAAACCACTCTATAAAAGAGTGGTTTGGTGACCCGTACGAGAATTGAACTCATGATTACGCCGTGAAAGGGCGTCGTCTTAACCTCTTGACCAACGGGCCTTATATGGTGGCGGCAGTAAGACTTGAACTTACGACCTACCGGGTATGAACCGGTTGCTCTAGCCAACTGAGCCATGCCGCCGTCTGTTAACTGTCGCTTATCACTGAAGATTTTTTATCCTCTCCGTGCGACTTAATCATTATACCACTAAAAGACTTGGCTGTCAATACTTTTTTTCAAATTTTTCAAAAAAAGTCGTGTTTTGTATGTCTGCACAATTTCGAAACAAACACCACCGTGTATTTTATGCAATAAAACCACATTTATTCAATAAGAGCGTTTAAAACAATAACAGATGTCGCACAATCCGCCCCCCTGAATGCCATAAGTGAGAAAATATCGCCGTTGTTGAACATATTCTGCCCTTCGTTAATATGAAATCCAAGGCGAACCTTGAATGCTTCTCCGCATCCTGCCGCCGCCTGTTCCCATTCGCCCGCCGTATTGTAATAAAACTCTCTCGGCATACCATCATCAAAGCATTGTACAGAAACTGCAAATGTCCTGCCATCCGCCTGCCAGTATTCGTCATTGTTGTTCTGTCCTGAAATGTCTATGTAAAGCATTTCATTTTCCCTGTCAACCTCACAGCCTTCGACCTTAATAAAAATCCCACCCGTTTCAGCCGTGTAATCATTATTTACAACAACAGGCATTGTCTTTGAATATCCGAACAGATCAAAGCTTAACCTGCAAACGCCGTTTTTTTCGTTCACCGCAATACAGAGCAGTACAAAAAACATTACCACCGCCAGTATGCAGATTATCGAGTTATGCAAAACCTTCTTAAAAAAATTATCCTCTAACTCCAGAACATTAATTTCCTTTTTATTTTTCATTTTTATCCCTCACTTTAATTTGAAGTATATCCAATCAGCTCTGCCGTTTTTTCAGCGTCAACCAGCGTTAAGCCCTTGACCTTGTGCCTGACTGCACGCTCCCCTCTTGTGTAAAGTATAAAGCTGCATGAGCCGTTAAATTTCTGAAAAAAATTCTGACTGATCCTTATTTTGGAAATTTTATCAATCGGAACTATCACATTATGGAAGCCAAAAGCCTTGCAATAGCTCATTGTAATGCATTTATCTGCCGTTTCCATACCATTTGAAAGAAAAGCCGCAAGATTTACCATAAGTAAATGTACCGCAACAATTTCACCCATCGCCGCAATAAAAAGAATAACGCTGTACCATTTTGGATAAAGCATGACCATCCCAAGAAATGCAAGTATAATCGCAAAAATAAGTACAGCCGGCGGACCTAAGAACTTCATTACATAGCCTGGCAAAGCACCGCAGGCATATCCCTTTTCAGCTGTAAAATCAGGCAAAAACCTTTTCATAACATCATCTGCACTGCTCTTAGCCGTTATCGGTACAAAAACAGGTATCTCGTTTTTCTTTTTACCATATCCCGAGCAGCTTACATTTACCGACATTACTTTGCATATTTTCATCAGTAAATTCTGACGCAGATCTGCATAATTCACCCTGTCCGAGCTGATCACACAAGTCCTTTTTGTAAAAAATCCGTTTTCTATCCTTATTTTTTCACCGATTTTATCAAGCTTAAAATTCATATGCTTCAGATAATTTGAAAGAAAAGAATATCCCCATGCAAACGCTATCACAATTATAATTCCAACCGTCGCAGGTGTGATCCCATAGATGACCTTTTCTGCAATTCTCGTTACATTATTTACTGCCCCAAGGAATCGTTCCTCAAGTTCATTTCCGACAAGACGACCGCCTTGGATAAGAAGAGTTCCAAAGTATATCAATCCCGAAAGTGCTGATGAAAAAGTGAGTGAAAAAAGTAACAGCCGTCTTTTGTTTAAACTGTAGCCAACAGACACTTCCTTCTCCTCAGGACTGAAATATGTTAACAATTTCTGAACATCCTTTTCTCTCATTATCAGCTTTATATCAGGATCTTCCTTTTTATTTACAGTAGAGCTGCTGTCAGTATCTATAAGAACAGTGTACGCCCCCAGTGGACGGAGAAAAAACGGCTTGTTCACTGTTACAGCCGAAAAAGACGTGTATGGGATCTTCATTTTTTCATATATAAAAAAACCGCTTCTCACAAAAACACCCTTTTTGTATATCCGATAATTAATATTCCACCATCTGAAAAAAGCCGCACCGAAAATTGCGATCACAACAAGAATGTCTACATATGCCCCCGAAAGCCAGCTGTAAAAATCGAACCTTAATGCAAGCAGACCTCTCACCAGTGGTAATAAAAGCAGCCAGAAATTTCCTGATACATATCTTAATATAGCAATTGGGTGCTGACGTTTCATTCAGTTCTCACCTTTCCAAGTTCGCTGTTATTCTTAACTGCCAGTGCATTTTTCTGTATCAGTCTGATGATCTCATCTGCGTCTTTTTTTGACAAAAATGTGAATATCAACCTGCCACCATATCCATTAAATATAATAAAATTAAATCCGCTTTTTCCACCTAGCGGAGCAGATATACAAGTTGTATATTGTATCGCCGAAAGCTTCATATACTGCTTGTTTTTCACTAATACACCCGTCTGCGCAATAACATCTCTGTCCGTTACATAGTACCTTGCATTATTATACCATAAGGGTAATAATATTAAAATATACAGTATGTATATTAATGCAAATATCCCCGCTATGCAAAGGACCGCTGTTTCGGTCGCATTGATTTTCAAGCTAAAATATTCGGGAAATTTCATTTCTGCAATATACAGGACGTATTTTAGCACTATTCCTATTACAATCAGTAATACAAAAGCAATCACTCTGAGTATATTCAGACTTGTTCTATCCGCATAGTATTTCTTCAATTTTACTACTTCACTCCTTTTCTCACTCATATTTTTATTAAAAAGCTCATATATTTATTCAATGAATAAGTCTATTAATATTAAATACGGGTTCAGGTGATACTCTATTTTATGAATACCAACAGTAATTTTTTATCTGAATTAAACAATTTGTTATGGGGAGATTTTACGCTTTTTGCTATCCTGACAGCGTCAGCTTACCTTACATTTCGATGTAAATTCTTCTATATTATTCATCCGATCAAGCTTTTGCGTTTAACATTATTTTCCAAAGACGGATACAATCAAACCTCTGGTAAACATCTTTCAGGGTTTCAAACTCTGACCACTGCCCTCGCCGCTTCAATGGGAACAGGCAACATTATCGGCGTAGCAGCAGCTATCTCAACAGGCGGTGCAGGTTCTGTCCTCTGGATGATAGTATCTGCATTTCTTGTAATGTCATTCGCCTTTACAGAGAATTTTCTTGCCACTGATCATAAAAATATTCATAAAGGAAAACCATCCCAAGGCGTCCTTATTTATTTCAAAGCTGCGTTTGATTCAACGCTTCCGTCGCTTATTTTTTCTATCATATGTCTGTCAGCATCCTTTGTTATAGGTAACCTCACACAGGTTAATTCAGCCGCTGATTCTCTTGATTATTTTGGTATTTCTCCAATGCTAAGCGGGATTTTTTTTGCATTTTTTACAGCAGTTTGTGTACTCCACTCACGGACATCTATTGCAAAAATTTCGGAAAAGCTTATTCCGTTAGCCGTAGCTTTCTACATTGCTGGCTCTATTTTAATTATTCTTGTTTCGCATAATATTTCAGAAGTGTTAATACAAATAATTAATTCAGCCTTTGATATAAAAGCTGTCAGCGGCGGCGTTTTCGGCTTTTCAGTATCAAAAGCCGTGTCTGTCGGTTTAAGACGAGGACTTTTTTCCAACGAAGCAGGTATGGGTACATCTGCCTTCGCACATACCTCTGCCGACTGCTCAGACCCAAAAATAATGGGCTGCTGGGCAGTGCTGGAGGTGTTTATAGATACTGTACTTTTGTGCAGTCTGACCGCCCTTATTATCCTCTGTACGGGCTCACAAAACACACCATTTTTCGGAGCAGATACAGTAATTAATGCCTTTCGCACAGGCTTCGGAAATTTCCCGCTAATTCTCAAATCTCCTGCTATTTCAAACAAAGCTCTTTACATTATAAGCAATATTTTTTCTTTTGTCGGAGCTTTTTTTGCGGCCGCCGCAAATGCAGTTTTCGCCTTTGCAAGCGTACTTGGCTGGTATTTTTATGGCGAAAAATGCTGTTTATTTTTAAAAGAACACATCGGTATAAATCTCCTTAAGGCTTACAAATTCGTCTATATCCTGACCGCCTTCGCAGGAGCATTCATAAAAGCAAATATTATCTGGGAAATTGCAGATATCTTTACTTTTTTTATGCTTATGCCTAATCTGATTGCAATTATCACCTTATCAAAAAACGTCAAAATCAACTGAAATCTCCAAAATTTATTTTTTTGAAATCAACCGATTATAAGAAGCTTTTTGAACTTTTCATTTTAGCTTTTCTGTAAAGCTTTTCTCTTTACAGAATATAAATATTTACATTTATTTCCATTCCTTGCCATTTATTGTCAATTTATTTGCAATATCAGAAAGATCCTCCAATCCGATATAATCAATTGCAATTTTTCCACCCGTACCTTCCGGATTTGGAGTAATTTTTACCTTTCTTTCAAGTCTTTCTCTCAGAGCAAGTTCCATTTCCGTGCAGTAGTTTTTTATTTTTTTCTTGTCGTCGTCAGGATTGTCTGTTTTTTTCGGTTCTTCTTCCCTTGGTTCAGCTTCAAGCTTTTCAATAAGCTTTTCTATTGCTCTGACGGTCATTTTGCCATCAGCCGCCTGAGATGCGATATCAACCATAATTTCTTCATCCTGTGCAGCACCTATAGCCTTTGCCTGACCAACAGTTAGTTTTCCTGTAATTAAAAGCTTCTGTATTTTCTCAGGCATATCAAGCATTCTTAAATAGTTTGCAATGCTTGAACGTGATTTTCCAACCACCTTTGAAAGCTGCTCCTGCGTCATCTTATATTTTTCCATAAGATCCTTATACGCATTTGCCTCTTCGATCGGGTTAAGATCTTCTCTCTGTATATTTTCAATTAAAGCCGCCTTAGCAACCTGTTCATCATCAAATTCCTTTACTATAGCAGGGATCTCATTCATCCCGAGCATTCTGCAAGCTCTCCAGCGTCTTTCCCCGGCAATTATCTGATAACCAAGTGCTGTCTTTCTAACAATTATTGGCTGAATCAATCCATTTTCTCTTATACTTTCTGCAAGATTAGCAATAGTTTCATCATCAAAGCTTTGTCGAGGCTGATTTTTATTTGGTTCTATCTCAGAAAGTCTTAGCGAAAGCACACCGCCCGAGCTGTCATTATTGTTATCCTCAAAAAGTGCGTCAAGCCCCTTTCCGAGCCCTGTTTTTTTAGACATTTTCATCTCCACCCTTCATATTTTTCTTTGCTTTATCCTCTTTTTTATGACGAGCAAGCATCTCTGCCGCAAGCGTTTCATATGCCTCCGCACCTCTCGACGAACCATCAAAATATATTACAGGTTTACCAAAGCTTGGAGCCTCTGAAATTCTTACATTTCTGGGAATAACCGTGTTAAAAACCTTATTTTCAAAATGCTTTTTCACTTCTTTTACGACCTGTTGAGTAAGGTTTAATCTTCCGTCAAACATTGTAAATAGTATTCCTTCAATATCAATATTTGGATTGTAGCGCTTTTTCACAAGTCTAATTGATTCAACGAGCTGTGATAGACCCTCCAGCGAATAGAATTCACATTGCAATGGCACAAGAACAGTGTCACAAGCACAGAGTGCATTAACCGTCAAAAGTGACAATGAAGGAGGACAATCAATAAAAATATAATCAAACTCATTTTTTATAGTTAAAAGTTGCATTTTCAATCTGTTGGAACGATTTTCCAAATCAACCAATTCAATATCTGCTCCGGCAAGCTGTGATGTTGAAGAAACTACAGAAACATTTTTAAATTCAGTTTTTATGATAGCCTCGCTTATTCTTCTTTGACCGAGTAAAATATCATATACTGTTATATCAACTTTTCTCTTATTTATTCCGAATCCGCTTGTTGTATTTCCCTGTGCGTCAATATCAATACAGAGTACTTTTTTTCCTTTTTTTCCAAGGCAGGCTGCAAGATTAACAACGGAGGTTGATTTTCCAACGCCGCCCTTTTGATTAGCAACCGCAATTATTCGTGACATTTAATATTATCCTTTCTGGTATAGATCTATTTTTGCTAATATAATTATAGCA
>CAYNXA010000110.1:0-6421 GCA_964401015.1 uncultured Oscillospiraceae bacterium | reverse complement strand
GGACAATATACCCGCGAGGTGAAAGTGCCGCACGGTCGCTGGGCGTATCTCGGCGAAAAGATTTACGAGGGCGGTCAGACCGTCACGGTCGAGGCACCTTTGTCGGTTTTGCCGTTTTTCGAAAAACGTGGGTGATAAGCCGAAAAGAGCGTAGACATTATCGCAAAACAAATCGGATTTTTCTCGTGCTGACGGCTGTACTCATTCGACCGAAAGCGAATAGACACAGGTATATTTGCCGACCGATACCGTAACACTTGCCGCATCCGATTTGCCGTTCTTTAAGGCGGAACGGTCGATCGAAACAGTCATTTCCATGTCGACGTCAAGCTCACGCGGGACACTTACACAAAGGGGCTTTTCGTTATAAAGGCGAACCGAGCGCTCGAAAAAAGCCGACGAAGTCACTTCGAAAGAGAGCTCACCGACCTCTGCCGCACGGTAGGTCTTAAAAGCTTCTTCGGCATAGGTCAACAGCACGCGATGGTCGGCAAAATCGGCGCGGTCGTTTAAGGTCACGACCACATAGCGCCCGCCGTCGTGTTCCGAGGCGGTAACAAGACAGCGACCCGAAGCGAGGGTATAGCCGGTTTTTACGCCGATACAACTCGGAAAACTTCCGAGCAGACGGTTGTGATTGATAAAAAAGCGCGCAGTGCGCTTTTCGGTCGCTTCGATCGTGTAGCGCTTGGTCGAAACGATTTGCCGAAAATCGGCATTTTCCAGCGCGTATGCTGTCAAATGCGCAAGCTCGCGCGCCGTCGTAAAATGCGTTTCGGACGAAAGTCCGTGCGGATTGTCGAAATGCGTATCGGAAAGTCCCAGCTCGGCGGCTTTTTCGTTCATCGCGGCGACAAAGGCTTCTTTTGTCCCGCCGACACAAAGGGCGATCGCCTCGGCGGCGTCGTTGCCCGATTCGAGCATAAGCCCGTACAGCAATTCGCGCAGAGTGAAAACTTCACCTGCCGCAAGATAGAGCGAGGAGCCTTCGATACCGCAAGCGCTTGCGGGAATCGTGTATGCTTCATCAAGTTTTCCGCGCTCCAGCGCAACCAACGCCGTCATGATTTTGGTGGTACTTGCCATCGGCAATCTTTCGTCGATGTTGTGACGGTACAAGATTTCGCCCGTATAGGCGTCGAGTAAAATACAACTTTGCGCTCCGCCCGACAGCCCGTCGACATAGGCTTGTTCAAAATCGGAAACGTCGGCAGATACGCTTTTCGCCGACGACTCGGACGGAGATTGAAACGAAAAAATAACGAAAAGCGCCGACGCGGCAAAAAGTACGGTTGCCTTCGAAAGGCGGATGAATTTACGGCTTTTTCGGTTCATATTGCCTACCTCCGACACGGGCGGTTTGTAATCATACTATGCCGTGCCGTCCGAGGTTATGCCGTGTCGAAAAACAGAAAGGATCACACAGAAACCATGCAAGAAATTCGCATACAAAAATTTATATCCGATTGCGGACTGATGTCGCGTCGCGCTGCCGAGAAAGAGATCGAAGCGGGACACGTCACCGTCAACGGCAAGCGTGCCGAGATCGGTCAAAAGGTCGACCCCGTACACGACAAGGTGAAAGTCGGCGGCAAGCCCTGCCGTCGGAATACCGAAGAAAAATTGTATATCATGCTCAATAAGCCGCGGGGATACGTCACGACCATGAGCGACGAAAAAGGCAGAAAATGTATTCCCGAATTGATGAGCGAACTGGACACCCGCGTTTACCCGTGCGGACGGTTGGACATGGAGTCCGAGGGACTGCTTTTGTTGACCAACGACGGCGAAGTCGCCGACAAGCTGATGCACCCGCGCAACCATCTGGAAAAGATCTATCACGTAAAGGTACGCACCGAAATTCCGCAAGAAACGATCAATCGATTGAACGAACCGATGATTATCGACGGTTATAAGATCAAGCCGGTCACAGTAGCGCTCATTGCCAAAAAAGACGACGCGACCACCTTGCGCTTTACCCTGTCCGAGGGACGCAATCGTCAGATTCGAAAAATGTGCGAACAGGCGGGACTTCAGGTCATGCGTTTGCGTCGCATTGCCGTCGGCGAATTGAACATCGGGACCTTGCGTCCGGGGCAATGGCGATTCTTGAATCATTCCGAAACCGAATATTTGAAAAATCTGTAAGGAGTCGCTGATATGCTGGAAGTTTTGCCGGTTCGTGAAAAAGAAGAGCAAGAAGAATATTGCCGCCGTATCGGTGCCGAGTATGATCCGGATACCATGTGCTATGCCGCGTGGGAGGGTGACGAATTGCTCGGCGTTTCGCTCTTTCATATTGAAGGAAAGGTCGGCGTTATCGACCGAATCCAACTGAAAGACGGTTTGCGCGACGATCTGGCGCAGTATCTTTTGGCGAAAGCGCCGCTGAATTTTGTCGACCTTTGCGGAATCCGCACGGCACAATTTCGCGATACCGATAAAGAGCTTGCGAAAAAACTCGAATTTCTCGAACGCGACGGCGTGTGGCAAGTAAATTTGGACGGCTATTTTACGACACCGTGTCATCGGCACAACGGGCAAGAGGAATGATCGATACGAATCTTGCTTTCGACGAAGAACGCTTTGTCGGTGCCAAAAATTTAGTTGCTTTGATCGAAGCCGAAAACGGATATTCCCAATCGCTTGAATTTTGCGGAAAATCCAAACGACCGATCGTGCGCGTTTCGCGCGAGGGGGAATCGAATATCGGAGGTCTCGGCGAGGGAACCTTGCATTTGGTGCTGAAAAATTACATTTCCGCCAATCGTGAAGAACAGGAAGTCCGTTTCGAGAAAAAATATATCGACGTGTTTGTCGACGGACGAGCATATGAAGTGCAGACGCGTAATTTTTCGGCATTGAAAAGCAAATTGGACGTTTTTTTGCCGCATTTTCCCGTGACGGTCGTATATCCGATCGTTCAAAACAAAAAAATCGCATGGTTGGATCCCGACACGGGTGTTCTTTCGGCTTTTCGAAAAAGCCCGAAAAAGCAATCGGTTTATTCGATCTTTTCGGAATTGGTCTATTTGAAAGACTATTTGTCGCGCGACAACTTGTCTTTTTGCGTTTTTGAGGTCGATACCGAAGAAATCAAACTTCTATGCGGCAAACGCTCGCGCGATCGCAAAAAAGGTTCGGTACGGCTGAATCGCATGCCGACGGCGTTACATACCATAACGCTGTTTGATTCGTACAAAGATTTCGGGCAACTGTTACCGCCGCAGGAATATTTCACGGTGAAAGAGCTGGCGACGTTCGGCGGCATTGATACGGTGATTGCTTCGCAATGCATCTATTGCTTGCGTCATGCGGGTCTGCTTGTCTCCGAACAAAGAAAAAAAGGAAACGAAAAAATTTATCGTCGGGTCGCTTTTGATTCGATGAAAATCATAACGGGGGAACCGAAATGAACACAACACTCATTATCATGGCGGCGGGAATCGGCTCGCGCTTCGGCGGCGGCATCAAGCAATTGGCACCGATCGGTCCGAACGGTGAAATATTGATGGATTATTCGGTTTACGACGCTTGCCGCGCCGGCTTCAATAAAGTTGTTTTCGTTATCCGAAAAGATATCGAAAAGGATTTTCACGAGGCGATCGGCAAGCGTATCGCGGAGCGGGTAAACGTTTCGTACGTCTTTCAGGAGCGGGACGATTTGCCCGACGGCTTTTCCTGTCCGCCCGAACGCACAAAACCTTGGGGCACGGGGCAAGCGATTCTTGCTTGCAAAAATGAGGTGAAAGAGCCGTTTGCCGTGATCAATGCCGACGATTTTTACGGTCATCAATCGTACGCGCTTTTGCATGACCGTCTTGCCGAAAAGAAAAATACGGCGGGTGGAAAAGAATCGATCTGCCTTGCGGGATACATATTGAAAAACACGTTGAGCGAAAACGGCGGTGTGACGCGCGGCATTTGTCAAACCGATGAACAAAACCGTCTGCTTTCGATTCTCGAAACCAAAAACATTCACCGCGCGCCCGACGGAAGCGTCGTCGCGCCGACCGAAAACGGCGAGAAGATATTGGCGCCCGATTGCAAAGTGTCGATGAATATGTGGGGATTGCAACCCTCCTTTTTCCCGCTTTTGGAAGAAGGTTTTCGTGAATTTTTGTCATCGCGCGAAGAGGGCGATATCACGTCGGAATTTTTGCTTCCGATCTTTATCAACCGATTGATTGCCGACGGAAAAGCGGAATGTCGCTTGCTTCCCACCGATGACAAATGGTTCGGGCTTACCTATAAAGAGGATCTGCCCGATGTGCGTAAGGCGATGCAAACGTTGATCGAACAAAAGACTTATCCCGAACGTTTTTGAACAAACCGACCGTCAAACGGATAACCGTCGGTGAAAGCGCGAATGCGGTTGTGAACGGTAAGAACGCCGACGGCGCACGAGAACACGAAAAACATATAACACGCGAAAGGAAAACGGCGGTATGGACGAAGCTATTTTGAAAACCTTGTCGCAGATCACTTCCGAAGAACGCCGTTTACTGGACGGAACGGGCGAAATCGACCGCAGTATCTATATGCACGGCAATTCCGCACAGATCGACAGCAAATTGTTGCTCGACAGCGGCAAGCTGATCACACTGCGTCCTCATACGCGGTTTGTGCATTTTCCCGCTCATACGCACAATTATGTCGAGATGATCTATATGTGCCGCGGCAGTACAAGGCATGTGATCAACGGAACCGAATTGAAACTCAATACCGGCGAATTGCTTCTTCTCGGTCAAAACGCCGTGCAGGAAATTTATCCGGCGGGCGAAGAGGACGTGGCGGTCAATTTTATCATATTGCCGCGCTTTTTCGACACGGCGCTTCATCTCATGGGGGAAGAAGAAAATCCGATCCGTGATTTTCTCATCGGGTGTCTTTGCGGACGGGACAACGGTGTACATTATTTGCATTTTAAGATTGCAGACGTTCTTCCGATTCAAAACCTTTTGGAAAATTTGATTTGGACGTTGGTTAATCATCAGCCGAACAAGCGCAGTATCAACCAATTGACCATGGGACTTTTGTTTTTGCAACTTGCCAATCACACCGAAACATTGCGAATTGAAGCGGTGTTGCCCGAAAAAAAGCTGATGTTGCATGTTCTTCGCTATGTCGAAGAGCATTACGTCGACGGAAGTTTGCGCGAGTTGGCGGCGAATTTGCATTACGACGAAAGTTGGCTGTCGCGTGCGGTGAAGTTATACAGCGGACGAAATTTCACCGAGCTTTTGCAAGAACGGCGGCTCAATCAAGCGGCGTATCTTTTGAAAACGACAAGTCTTAAGGTGTCCGATGTCGGTGAGCGTGTCGGCTATGAAAATCTCAGCTATTTTCATCGAATCTTCAAGTCACGCTACCGACTTTCGCCTTTTCAATATCGCAAAAACAAATAAGGACACTTTTTCCGTCAATTCAAGCGCTTTTCAAGTCGCGTTTTTTTCGATAAACTATAAGAGTATGGGTGGCGAATGTCCCCGAAAAACGAAAAACAAGAACACCATAATTTCAAAACAACAGACAAAGGAGAGTTTTTATGAACGCACGTTATGCTTCCGCAAAGGAACTGTACGCAAAGTACGGCGTGGATACCGACGCCGCTATCGCACAATTGAAAAACATTCCGATCTCGCTTCATTGCTGGCAGGGTGATGACGTTATCGGCTTTGACCATGACGGCCCTTTGACCGGCGGTATCCAAACGACCGGTAATTATCCCGGCAAGGCACGTACCCCCGAACAGCTTATGGCGGATATGGAAAAGGTACTTACCCTTTGCCCCGGTGCCAAGAAGTTGAATCTGCACGCTTGCTATGCCATTTTCGAAAAAGGCGAATTTGCTGATCGCGACAAACTCGAGCCCAAGCATTTTGCAAAATGGGTGGAATTTGCCAAGAAGCACGGCATGGGTATTGATTTCAACCCCACCTTCTTCTCGCATCCCAAGGTAAAAGACGGTTTGACTCTTTCCAGCTCTGACGAAGAAACCCGTAATTTCTGGATTGAACACGGCAAAGCTTGTATTCGTATCTCGCAATACTTTGCCGAAGAAACCGGCGTTCCCTGTGTTATGAACATTTGGACGGGCGACGGCTTCAAGGATATCCCCGCCGACAGAATGGGTCCGAGAATGCGCTATAAGCAGTCGATCGAAGCGATTCTTTCCGAGCCGTACGATTTTGCCAAGGTTAAGCCTTGCGTTGAATCCAAAGTGTTCGGTATCGGTGTGGAAGCCTTTACAGCAGGTTCCGCCGAATTTTCGCTCAGTTTTGCCGCAGAGCACAAGGACAAGTGCATGCCCCTTATGGACAACGGACATTATCATCCGACCGAAGTCGTATCCGATAAGATTCCCGCGCTTCTCTGCTTCTTCCCCGAAATCGCTTTGCATATCACGCGCGGTATTCGC
>CAYNXA010000109.1:0-6431 GCA_964401015.1 uncultured Oscillospiraceae bacterium | reverse complement strand
GCTGTAAGCTCTGCTGTAAGCTCTGCTGTAAGCTCCGTAAAATAATCCAATATTCTGACAATCTCGTTCTGCACTTGAAGTGGCGGTACTGGCAAAACAATATTTGTCAAGGTATCTGGTGTTACTTCAATGACCTTTGTTCCGTGCGCCAATTTGCGCTTTTGTGCAAAAAACATCTGGGAGTGAAAATAGTAAACCAGATATTTTGCGTTTTGGTTATGATGGATGATTGCCGAATGTCCACTGACTGCTACTGGCTCACTTCCAAGCCATGCCAAGCACTTACAAACATCCTCAATATTTTCACTTGTGACCGCCATAACAAGATCATTTGGCTGCGCCATCTTCTGCTTTTTTGCGCACTCATCGCTTATAAAGGTAAATGTTTTGTCTGCAAACAGGCCATACTTTGTATAGATTTGACCATAATGAATACAAGGAACTCCTTCGGTCAAAAAATCTTTTTTCTGAAAATTGCCACCACGCGAAATCGTTGCAATTTCACCCAGCTTTTTATACTCCACCCCATCCGGGCAAAGTTCTTGAATCAAATCATCCAGCTTACTCATTCTTTCTCACCGTCCTCCAGTTCTTTCGGATGCTGCATATAAAAAATTTCTTTCTGCCGTTCAATTTCCACTTTCAGCTGTTCTTTTGTCGGCAGACAAGTCAGGTACTTTGACATAAACAAATGGTCGTTATCATGCAAAACGGAATACCTTGCAATATCTGCATCGGTTTCCGAGCAAAGCAGAATTCCAATGGTCGGATTATCCCCCTGTTTGCACTTCAGATCATCATACATCCGAACATACATATCGATTTGCCCAACATCCTGATGCGTGATTTTGCCCATTTTCAGGTCGATCAGCACATAGCATTTCAGTTCAATATTGTAGAACACAAGGTCAATGTAGTAATCTTCCGTTTCGGTGACAATATGCTGCTGCCGTGCCACAAACGCAAATCCACGGCCCAGCTCCATCAGAAAGTCTCGGATGTGCGAAAGAATTGCCGATTCAAGATCACTTTCCAGAAACGTATCTTCATTCTTGAAGCCGAGAAATTCTGCTACAATGGGGCTTTTGATCAACCCATACTGATTTTTGGAGTACGGTGCCGTCTTTTCTTTCATTTCCGCAATTACTGCATCTTTCTTGGGCGATTTCAGCAAGCGGTAATAATATTGTGTTCCGATGTTTCGGTCAAGCGTACGGACATTCCAGTTTTCATGCGTAGCTTCGTTCAGGTACCAAATACGGGCATCTTCATCCGTCACCCGCAGCAAACAGCAGATATGCGACCATGTCAGATTTGGCAGACACGTCTGCCAAATGGAACAGTCAGGAAACATCAGATAGAACTTGCGGAAATTTCGGAGATTCCGTTCCGAGAAGCCCTTTCCGAACTCTTTCGTCAGTTCATCTGCCAGCGCATGGATCAGATGCTTGCCATATTCCGCTCTTGCATTTCCATCCTGTTCCTGCTCTACGATTCTCTTGCCGATGCTCCAGTAAGTCAAGATCATCGTATTATTGACCGCATTGTAAGCATTTTTCCGCCCCGAAGCGATGATACTTTTAATATCCGCGATAACAGACTGATAGCCCTGCAACATCATTTCTGTTTCCATCTCAACCCTCAATTTCTGCCACGATCTGGTCAATGGCGGCCCGCAGTTCATTTTCTCGTGCTACGATCTGCGCAATCTCTGCGTTCAGCTTTACAATGTCGATTTTCTCGCGGGTGTCCTTTGCCTCCACATAGGTAGAAACGGACAAATTATAGTCATTTTCCTGCACCTCTGCATACTCTGCAAGGTGCGAAAAATAGGCTTCTTCCGCCCGCTGCGCAAAGGTGTCCACGATTCTATTGATGTTGTCCGGCGTGAGTTTATTGTTATTGGTTACTTTGACACACTCGGAAGAAGCATCGATGAACAGTACTTTATTGTCGGTCTTCCCCTTTTTCAGCACCATGATGCAGGTGGCAATGCTGGTGCCAAAGAACAGGTTGCTCGGCAGCTGAATAATGCAATCAATGAAGTTATTGTCCACCAGATACTTGCGAATCTTCTGCTCTGCACCGCCACGGTACATAATGCCGGGGAAGCAGACGATTGCCGCCGTACCATTGGAAGCCAGCCACGCCAGTGAGTGCATGATAAAGGCAAGGTCTGCCTTGCTCTTAGGTGCCAGAACACCTGCCGGAGCAAAACGCGGGTCATTGATGAGCAGTGGGTTTTCATCACCTGCCCACTTGATGGAATACGGCGGGTTCGATACGATGAGCTCAAACGGTTCATCGTCCCAGTGCTGCGGGTTGGTCAGGGTATCCTCGCAGGCAATATTGAACTTATCAAATTCAATGTCATGGAGGAACATATTGATGCGGCACAGGTTATAGGTCGTGATATTGATTTCCTGCCCGAAGAAACCGTTGCGGACAGCATCACGCCCCAATACCTTTTCCGCTTTCAGCAGCAACGAGCCGGAACCACAGGCAGGATCATAGACCTTGTTGATCTCTTTTTTGCCCACGGTTCCCAGCCGGGTCAGAAGTTCCGAAACATCCGCAGGCGTAAAAAATTCGCCGCCAGACTTGCCTGCATTGCTGGCGTACATGGTCATCAGATATTCATAGGCATCGCCAAAAGCATCGATATCATGCTCTTTGACATCGCCGAGATTCATATCCGCTACACCGTTGAGCAGCTTTACCAGCTTTTCGTTGCGCTTTGCCACTGTTGCACCCAGCTTATTGCTGTTGACATCGTAATCATCAAACAGGCCTGCAAATTGCCCCTCGGAAGAGCTGCCCTTTGCGGATTCCTCGATGTGCCGGAATACCGTTTCCAGCGTTTCGTTGAGGTTTTCATCGTTTGCAGCCCTTGCTCTCACATTGCAGAACAACTCACTGGGCAGGATAAAGAAGCCTTTTTCCTGTACCAACCCTTCCCGTGCTTGCTCGGCTTCTGCATCTGGCATTATCTCGTAACGAAAATCGGTGTTGCCCGCCTCAATTTCGCCTTGATTGATGTAGTTGGCGATATTCTCCGAAATATAACGGTAAAACATCGTGCCGAGAACATAGCTCTTGAAATCCCAGCCGTCCACTGCTCCTCGCAGATCATCGGCGATTGCCCAGATCGCGCGGTGCAGTTCTTCGCGTTCCTGCTCTTTTTTGGTGTCTACCATTTCTATTTCCTCCATAAACTGCGGATTTTCCGTATTACTTTTTTGATTTTAACACAGTAAATGTACCACTATTTGTACATTATAGTGTTTCTCTCCGGAAAGGTACACTTTCCCTTTATACTATCTGAGTAAAGCGTACCACAGCTTTTCTGTGATTGCAAGACAATAAAATCTGCATATTGCTTTTTTCGCCAAAATAGTGTACACTCATCCCGTCTCGTCCACTGTCTGTATCTCGGACGGAGTTTCGTATCGTCAAACACCTGTGAACTGAGAGGAACGCCAATGAAAGTCAAAAAGACCAAATTGCCCGAAAATCTGTATCACTACACCAGCCTTATCAAGTATCGGATGATTCTAGCCACCGGGAAGCTGCTTCTGACACCTTCTAATCTGAAATATGACAACGCCACCTTCCATGAGGAACCGCTCTTTTTTAACGGACAAGAAATCGGTTATAAGTCTGTTGATAAATACGAAAATTACCATCCTGTTGTCTGGCTGACATCTAACGACCGTGCAGGTGCCAAAAATACCGGCCTGTCCAACGATAAAATCATGTGCCGCATCACCATCAAGACCGAGGGTAAAATTTGGCGGTATCTGCCTTGGCGAACTTTCTGCGACAAGTACAATGCCGACCGCAGCATTGCCTCCACCCTGAAACAGACTGCGGACAATTATCGAAACTGGTATGTCTGTGAATCCGAAATTCCCGTCTCAGACTTTGCAAAAGTTGAATTTCTGGCCGAAGATGGCACCTACAAGGCCGAGAATGACATTCCCGGCTTCTCTTTGTCCGATGTTGCCCCGGAACTTTTTGATTAAAGAACAGCCTGCTATGTACAGAACCCCCGCCAGCGTTGGGCTGGCGGGGGTTCTGCTGCCTTCCGGTTACAGCTCCACGCTATTCTTCCGATTCTTTTGCGGGTTTTGCTTTACTGTCTGCTCCTGCTCCTTCATAAGCCCAATGACCTGATTCATCTTTTCCGCACCGAAGTAGTTCCACACTCGTCCAAAGTCACGCTTCATCGCATGAAGCTGCTCGTTCTCTTCTTCAGCTTGTTCCAGTAGCTTGCTCAGATTGCGGTTCGCATCCTTTTCGCTGCGATAGAAGCCCTGATACTTATCCCGGTCATGCTTCACCTCCCAATACTTCCGATGCAGCGAGAAAATCACCTGCACCAGCTTCTTGATGAGCGGCACCGCTTTCTTTTCCCGGTAGCTCTTGGCCGTTTCAAAGGTGCCCGCCTCCGGCACCCATTCCTCTGGCCGCTGGGAATACTGTGCCGACAGACTTTCTAGCCCATCCATGATGGGAGCCAGCTTGTCCAGTTCCTTGCTCTGCTTCTGGTAGGCTTTGTTTGCCTGCTGCGCCTGCTCTTCCGCTGCATATGCCGCAGTCTGTACGATTTCCAACTGCTCCTGCATCTCAGCCAGATCAGCCTGACACTCCTGCTTAGCCGCTTCCAGCGCAGCCACCTCTTTGGTGCGCTCCTGCTTCTTAAAATCCAGCACTGACAGGTGTTCTTCATGGGTGCCTTTCTGTTCCCACTCGATGCCATGCCGTTCCATGACTTTAGCAAGTTGCTCTTTCTCGGCGTTGATCCACTGGTTCAGTTCGGATTCCCGCTTAGAGCCACCTGCAAACCCCAATGCCTTCAACGCCTGCTTCAAGGAAACCTTTGTATCCAGCCCTTTTCCTTTCCAGCCGGACACATATGGCACAAAGTCAATATGCAGGTGCGGCGTTGCCTCGTCCATGTGAAGGAATGCCCCGAATATCCGCAAGGTTGGATTCCGTTCCTGAAAGCCCTGCATATACTCGTCCAGCAGTTCTTTTGCCACTTTCCCGTTTTCGGTCAAAACTCCCATGTCATCCTTGTTTCCGATCTGGACGATCAGTTCATGGAACGTCTTTTCCTGCTTGCCTGTCCGCAGATGCTCATAGTAGTCGGAGATACAGCGGTCTTTTCGTGTCTGCTTGGCGTTGTATCGGCTTACTGCATCATCAAAGAGTTCATGATACACCTTTTGAATCGGCTCATCCCGGTACACGATGTTCTGACTGCTGCGTTCCGGGTCTACGTTCTCTGCGGTAAAACTTCTCCGATTATGGTTGAGGGAACCGGGGCCCCGCATTGCTGAAATCGTTCTTTTCAATCGCACATCCTTTCTCCGGGGGAAGGCACTGGTGCCGGACACTGTATCAGGCTTTGTTACTTTCGCCGAAAGTAACGCAAAAGCACTTTTGACAGCCGTACCGTCCATCAAAAGATGCCTTTGCGCCCTGCCGGGGGCTATCCGTCTGCGGACGGGGTTTCGCTGCGCCCTGACTGCTGCCCCGACCAACACCACCCTTCCTGCTTATTGGCTGTTCACAGGAGCGTGACACGCTCCTGTCCTTTGCTAATAGAGGGAATCACCAGCGGAAGCTCTCTGGCACTCCACGCCTGTCCAGATACTCCCGTCTGGCCTGCTCCCGCTGCTCCTCTGTGGGTGCTGTCTTGTACTGGGCATACAGTTCATGCCGCAGCATCGCATCCAATTTCTGCTCCAAACCCTGTATAATGGCTTCTTCGTACTCGTCTCTGCCGCTCAGATGGTAGTGCAGCAAAGCAACGAAAAGTTCCTGCGAAATCTGTATATTTTTCATCGTTTTCACCATTCCGTGTCGGTCGTGTCGATTGTGACGGTATTTTCTATAGTAGCAAAAATACCGTCACGACCGTCACATATCGTCACGCCCCGGAATTTTCCAGTTTCAGATTTACCATTCGTCCCTCGTGGGTACGCCTGCTTTCGTAGCGGATTCCGTAGTCGTTGTAGAGCCTGTCCGCACTGACGTTCAACTTGCGGGTCAGGACATTTGCCGGAACTCCTACACCGGGCAGTTGCTCCAACAGTTCCGTCGGCGTTCCACTCCACTCCGGTTTTTCCGGGGTGAGCAGCTTTGCCACCGCTTCCAGAAGTGGGTCGGGCGGCAGCTTCCAGAGTTCCGTTTCTGCACCCTGGAACTCCCACACACAACGTTCCCGGTTGAACTCCAACGTCAGCTCCTGATCCGGCTGGTCTCGTCCCACGATGTCCAGCAGCGCGGTATTGTCGGTGCGCCGCTTCTTCTGCATGATGAACGCTCCATCCGCTGCACCCAGCAGACCATTCGTGCCGGAAATCATATCGAAGCTGTCCTCTGCCTCCATCTTCCGGGTGTGATGGACGACCAGCAGGCAG
>CAYNXA010000108.1:0-6446 GCA_964401015.1 uncultured Oscillospiraceae bacterium | reverse complement strand
CAATACGTATCATGCGCTCGCGAAGCTTTTTGTTGGTCGGGCGAAGACAGATCATCTTATTCTCGTAAACTCTGCCGTTTTTTTGTCATTGCGCAGGTGGTTAGGGTGTTTAAGACGATTTGTTGCGCCGTGCCGGCTTTCAGCCGAGTCGACCCCACCACCACTTCGGCGCCCGTATCGGTAAATATCGGGAAATCAGCAAGCACAATATTTTCCCGTTCGGATTGCACGAAAGCGCAACGGTTATGCAACGATTCTTTTTCGCCTGTTCGAGCGCTCCGATAACATACGCCGCATTTCCCGAAGCCGAAATTCCGCACACCACATCCCCGTCACACGCGCCGTGAGCCGTTATATCCGCAACGCCGTTTTCGTATTTATCTTCCGCGTTTTCGCTTGCACGAAACATACAGTTGTTTCCGCCCGCGAGGATTCCCTCCACCGCTTCGTACGAAACACCGAAGGTCGGCGGACATTCGGCAGCATCCAAGGCGCCCAATCTGCCGGAAGTACCCGCTTCAACGTACAACAAACGTTTTCCGGAAGCGAATGCCACCGCGATCGCATCGACTGCTCTTGCAATCGACGGCAAAGCGTTTTCCACCACTCTTACGGCGTCGTAATTGGCGCAAACAACCGTTTCCGCCATTTTTTCGGTTGTCATTTTATCGAAATGACGGCTTTCTTCATTTTGTTTTTCCGTCGGTATCGTGTTCATTTTTTATCCTTTCGTATGTTTCCTTAAAAGAATCGTAAAATCCGTCCGCTTCTTTTTCGCCGCCGAGAGCAACCGCCAGACGACAGGCACCGTAGATCGGAGGCACCCCAACCGAGATCAATTCCGCAGCGGTATGATTTGCCATATGCTTTTTCATAATGTCGAAATGATGCTCGAATAAGCCTCCCCCCACAACAGTACGCGGGGATACTCCGAATCGTTCAAGCGCGATATTTAACAGCCGTGCGAGCGACTCCGCGTTTTTCTCTATAATGCAGATCGCTTTCGTGTCGTGTTGCTCATACGCGCGAAAGACGATTTTCGCGAGCGACGCCATATATTCCATTCCGTTCCCGTAGACGGGACCGATCGCCTCATACGCACTTTGCACGCCAAGTTCTTGCTTCAACAAGCGGCTCACGGCACTGATATCGCCACCGTTGTCCTCTTCGGCAAGAGCGGTTTGAACGGCATCCCGCCCGATATTGTAAGCACTTCCGCCAAAATCCAGCAAATAGCCCCAACCTCCCAGACGATGCGTTTCCCGTCCATGCCGCACAAATACGACCGAGCCGGTTCCGCTGATGATCGCCGTTTCCGCCTTGTCATCCATGGCAAAAAGGTTTGCCGAATCGGATTCCGTTTTGAAAATCAATTGCGGAAAGCACTTTCGTAATTGCGACATCAACACAGACCGATAATTTCCCGTCAAAATTCCCGAAATACCGCAAAATACCGATACAATCGACGGACAGTCGCAAATACATTCCCGCATACCGTTTTCGATTTCGATCTTGCATGCGTCCATGCCCACCGCATTCGGATTGCACCCGCCTTTCACAAGACGTTTTCGCACACTTCCGTCGGCGGATACCACGGAAAATTCGGTCTTTGTGCCACCGCCGTCAATGCCGAGGAAAAGATGCTCCGTACTCGGACGCAACAAATCATCGATCGGCACACGAAAACAATTGGCAATCCGCACTAAATTATCCAGATCCGGCGGTGCCGCGCCGCGTTCCCAATTCGAAACAGCCTGTGCGCTTACAAGCAACACTTCGGCAAATTGATTCTGCGTAAGTCCTCTTTCTTTTCGCAATTCCTTTATCCGACGTCCCAAAATACTTACATCCAACACAAAAACCGCCTCCGTCATTTTTATTCTATTCATTATACTCCGAGACAGCTCAACCGTCAATTGCCGTTTCGTTTGATTTGTCGAAAAAATCAAGCAACGCTTGATTTTCGGGAAGGCTTCCGACCGATTTTCGAAAAATTTTCGTAACGCAAATCCTTGCAATCGCAGAGAAATGCGTGTATAATACGAAAGGTACGGCATACGCGTCGCTTTTGCCGCCGCATCCGCGCCCGTCACAACGAAAAAGGAGCCTAAAACGCATGAACACAAAAACCGCCCGTGAAACGAAAAACGTTTACGACAGCCCCGCCTACAAGCGGTCGCGCATTGCTTATTCGGCACAATGTGCTTTCGAATATTTCGTCGCCATTTTGGTGGGCGATGCCTTTTTGGCAAAGCTTTTGACCGAATTGGGCTTGAAAGACTCTTCGATCGGCGTCATTTCTTCTTTCATATCGGTTGCGTTTCTTTTTCAGATCGGCACCCTCTTTTTGGTACGGCGTACCAAAAGCGTAAAAAAAACGGGGACGTTTTTCAACACCCTCGGTTCGGTTCTTTTTATGCTCTTATATTGTCTCCCCTTTTTGCCGATCGATTCGCGTCATATCACCGCCTGCGTGACGGCGATCCTTTTAGCGGCTTATTTTTGCAATTATATCGTCACTTCCATGATCTTCAAATGGGGCAATTCTTTCGTCGAACCGACCAAACGTGGCTCGTATTCCGCCGGAAAAGAAATGCTGTCGCTGCTTTCGGGCATTGTGTTTACGCTGATCATGGGGCACGTATTCGACCGTTTTGAAGAAAACGGCAACCTGCGCGGTGGATTCTTGTTCATGGCTTGTTCGATCCTCGTTGTTACCATTTTGAATTTTATCAGTCTTTTATTGATAAAAGGCGACGAAACACCCGATGAAGCGCCCGCCGCTTCGTTCCGCGATGTGTTCGACAATACCTTTCGCAACAAAGGGTTTCTCAAAATCGTTGCCATGGATTCGTTGTGGAAATTTGCCAATTATATGATCTTCGGCTTTATGGGCATTTATAAAACCAAAGAGCTTCTGCTCTCGGTCGGCGCTGTGCAAATTATCAATACGGTCGCAAGTCTTTTGCGCTTTTCGCTTTCCATGCCGTTCGGCAAATTCGCCAACAAACACGGATTCGCAAAAGGACTGGAACTCGGCTATTCTTTGGTAGCCCTCGGCTTTTTTATCAATGCGTTTTGTTCCCCCTCCACGTGGCAGATCGTCATATTGTATACGATTTTGTATAACGTTGCGCTGGCGGGAGTTAACCAAAATTTGCTGAACATTACATACAGCTACGTCAAAAGCGACTATTTTGTCCAAGCGTCGGCAATCAAAAACGCCGTTTCGGGCATCGTCGGTTTTCTCGCCTCGATCATCGGAAGCCGAATCCTTGACGCGGTACAGGCAAACGGAAACACCGTGTTCGAGATTCCGCTGTACGGTCAACAACTTCTGTCTTTCCTTGCGTTCCTCCTTATGACGGTACTCATCGCATTCGTGCATTTTTCGATCGCAAAGCAAGAAGCGATGGTGCAATAACAAAAACGCGACCACACGCAAAAAACAACCCCTTTTGTCAAAACGGCAAAAGGGGTTTTCCGATCAAAATCCGATTACAGCATTTTTCGTTTTTCAAGTGCTTTCAAAGCAACAAAACAGCCGAGCACCGTAAAGACCGTTTCGGGAAGCATATACAGTCCGTTATAACAAATCGAATACAGGTACGGATTCGAAAAGCCGTATTCGCTTGCCATCGCACCCCAGATCGTACAACCCGAACCGAAGTGACTCACAAGACGCAGAACGCAGCATATCGCAACCGCGCAAAGTTTTTTCGTCATGCTTTTGTCGGCGGCAAAGCCCGCAAGTCCGAGCACCGTGAACGCGACAATGTAGTCAAGCAAATAGCAAGTCACCAACACGCCTGCCGTAAGTCCCCAACCGAGTGCATTCGATGCAAATGCCTGCAAAACCGAATAGACAAATGCCGTACCCAATCCCCATTTCGGTCCGTTGCGCAATGCCGCAACGAAAATCGGGAGCATACTGAGAAGCGTAATGCTTCCGCCGTAGGGCATTTCCCATATTGGGATAAGGCTCAAAACAAAGGCAAGCGCCGTCATGATCGCACATTCGGCAAGAATTTTCAAATTGCTTTTTCTCATGTTACATTTCCTCCGTTTTTTGAAAAGATCGAAAATCAAAACCGAAGAACAGCGAAGCACGGCACGGCATTTTCTCGGAGCAGAAAAAGAAATTGCCGCAACGGACCTACCCCGATGCGGCAAATGTTTGTACAATATAAGGCAGAACGCGTCGCGCGAACTTCCGAAAATACAAATATCTTCCTACGCCGGTATTATCCGAACAGGTTAAAAGGGTTTGGGAGCTTTTCCCATCTCAGCCGTCGGCGATATGCCTTCAGCACCCCTGATATATGGTGTCGGTCGCGCCCGATCGCGCTCGTTTCCAACAGTTTGGCGATATTATACTTCATTTGGCAGCACTTGTCAAGCGGAAATTCGACTTTTTTCATCTTTCGGGCAAAAAATTTACGGTGAATTAACAAACTACACCGTCGAGCATGTTATAGTAGATACTGTTGAATTGTGCCCGATGCGGCACACCAAAGTCATTTTTTTCGGAAAGGCAAAAGCATGAAAAAGGATATTTTAATCATAGGTGCGGGTCCTGCCGGTATTTTCACCGCGCTGGAAATGCTCCGTCGCGGAAGCAAAGACAAAATTTTGATCGTGGAAAAGGGTGCGGCGATCGAAAAACGCCACTGTCCCAAGAGCAAGCTCAAGACCTGTGCAAACTGCAAGCCGTATTGTCATATCACCACCGGTTTTTCGGGAGCGGGCGCGTTTTCGGACGGCAAACTTTCGTTAAGTTCGGATGTCGGCGGCGATCTGCCGAATCTCGTCGGGGAAGCGAAAGTTCAAAATTATATCGATTATGTCGACGGTATTTATCTCGAATTCGGCGCCGACACACACGTCGAAGGTGTCAGCAATCCCGAAGCGGTCAAAGACATTCGCAAACGCGCCATCAAGGCGGGCTTGAAACTGGTTGACTGCCCGATTCGCCATCTCGGCACCGAAAAAGCACAGGATATTTATTATTCGATCGAACAATATCTGCTGAACAACGGCGTCGAGATTCTGTTCGGCTACGAATGTACCAACTTGATCCTCAAAGATTCGGTATGTTTGGGCGCTCACATTACCAACGGAAAATTGGAGCATGACGTCGAAGCGACCCATACGATCGTTGCCACCGGTCGACGCGGCGCCGATTGGCTCGAACATCTTTGCGCCGAGCACAATATCGCACACGACCCCGGAACGGTGGATATCGGCGTGCGTGTGGAAGTGCGCAACGAAGTAATGGAAACGGTCAACGAAGTGTTGTACGAATCGAAGTTGATCGGATATCCTCATCCTTTCAAAAACAAAGTGCGCACTTTCTGTCAAAACCCCGGCGGATTTGTCAGTCAGGAAAACTACGACAACGATCTCGCCGTCGTAAACGGACATTCCTACAAAGAATTGAAATCGCAAAACACCAACCTTGCGATCTTGTGTTCGCACAACTTCAGCACCCCTTTCAATCAGCCGATCGCCTATGCGCAAAAAGTCGGCGAACTGACCAATATGCTCGGCAACGGTCACATTCTCTGTCAACGCTTCGGTGATATTCTCGACGGCAAGCGCACTTGGCCGAAAGAATTGGCGCAGTCGAACCTCCGCCCGACATTGGTGGATGCGGTTGCGGGCGATATCACCGCCGCCATGCCCTATCGCGCCATGATGAACATCATCAACTTCATTCAAGCGGTCGACGAAGTGGTGCCCGGTTTTGCTTCGACCGAAACGCTTCTCTATTCGCCCGAACTGAAATTTTACAGCAACCGTGTTCGCATGGACGCCGACCTCAATACCAGTATCCGAGGCTTGCATTGCCTCGGCGACTCAAGCGGTTGGACGCGCGGTCTTATGATGGCGTCGGTTATGGGTACCATTATGGGTCGCAAACTCACCGGTACGCCCGACGATCTCGAAATCGAAACACAAAACGCATAAAAATTGTGCCGCAGCGAATACCGACAGGGTTCGGCGCGGCGTTTTGTCTGATGGGCAAAAAACAAAACCGTAAAACCGCCTGTCGAAAAGGATAACCGTATCCGAAAAAAGGAGTCTGCTTACAGATGTATCCGTTAAAATTGCAATCGATCGAAAAAGACATTATTTGGGGGGGCACACGCCTTTCCGAAGAATACGGCAAAGGCACACGCGGCGAAAAAATCGCCGAATCGTGGGTATTGACCCTGCGCGAGGACGGCGAAAACCGTGTCGAAAACGGCATTTTTGCCGGCAAAACGCTTTCCGAATTGGGATTTTCCCAGCCCTTTCCGCTTCTCATCAAATTGATCGACGCGCACGATCGCCTGTCGGTACAGGTTCATCCCGACGACGCCCACGCCGCCGAAGTCGGGCTTCCCGCGGGCAAAACCGAAATGTGGTATATCGTCGACGCCGACGAGGGCGCCGAGCTGGTA
>CAYNXA010000107.1:0-6456 GCA_964401015.1 uncultured Oscillospiraceae bacterium | reverse complement strand
GTTTTCTTTTTCGTAACCTGCTCTGTGCCATCTGACAACTGTTTCTTTTCTTCTTTGATTTGCAAATGGATAAACTTCTGAATGATATCCATCATACTGTCTTTCTGAAATACATACTCCCAGAAGTACGCCGTCGGATAGCCATTCGGGTTTGCCGGATTTCCTTTTCCGCCATCCTTTCCTGCACCATTGGAACCTTGGTTGAATGGAAGAAAATATGTATTCTTTCCCTCCAGCTTTGTTGTCATCCAGACTTCCAACTGATCAATGCAGAAATACCCTAAAATTCTTTTATTGAACTGAAAACAAATTTCTCTTGGATCACGATCATACATCCACTGCCGTTTTGCATGATCTATATTCTGTCCGGTATACTGATTTTTTAATTCCAATGCGAATACCGGTATTCCATTCACAGCCAGAACCATATCTACAGAATTATGTGTATCTTTGGAGTAAAACCATTGTCTGTTACAGGTGATCTCATTCTTCTCGTATAAAGATATCACCGTCTGATTCAGACCTGATTCCGGTTTAAAATAGCATACTTTAAATGGAATTCCTCTGTGCTTGAAACCATGACGTAATACAGAAATGAGACCATCCATATCACAGGCATTGTTAAACGCAAGGCAGAATTTCCGCTCCGGATCTACTTTGTTTTGTAATAAAAAACGTTTCCATTCCTTCGGTTGTGTTTTCTGCACAAAGCGTAGCAAAGTATCTTTATATACGCCTAACTGTGGATCGTATGTATCATGGTTGTGTGTATATCCACCTGCTGACGACAAGAAGAATTCTTCAATATCTGATTCAAAACGTTTCTCTGTAGTAACATCTATGCTCAAGATTCTGGCACCTCCTTCTTCCCGGTGACATATTCGTAAATCAGGGATTTTTTGTAATTTTCCAGTTCACTTATGAACTGCTCTTTCTTAAAAATAACATTTTCAATACAACCACATTTTTCTTTTAAATAATCTACAATTTCATTCTGCTCATCTATACCTGGCAAAGGAATTGTGAATGCTAACACCTTACTTGAACTTGTGCATGCAAGATTCGTTGTTTTCACCGCAGTAACATCAAAATAAGTACGTCCAACAGATGAAGCCGTTAAATATTCTAAATAATGTGGATTTAACAGTTTCTCTTTTACTTTAACAGCAAAAATGTGATTCTGATGCAAACATGGTGTAATTCGTCCATCCCATACACAACCGCGCCCCAGCTTATCTCTGTCCCCTCCTTCTGTCATAAGAACTTCTCCAGCTGATAAGCTATATTTCTCTATTTCATCTTTACTTACTTGAAGAACAGCAATATCATTCGTATCTACATAACCATCCTGGACATTTGCTACTCTTAAATATGGCATTTCAACTAATTCAGTATCTTTTGAATATGTTTTTCCCAATGTAATCCCAGATCTTATACTTGCACAATGTCGTAGTTGTGTTACTTTCCATGAAGCCGGAATTTTACTTATCCACTCAATTCCGCTCTCCTTCATCGTATCATTTTCATTGATCCCTTTTGTTACAATTTGTGTAATAAATGACTGTTTTAAATTTCGATATTCCTCGATAGATACTTTTGCTTTTTCTATTGCTAAATTTATTTTCTCACATTGTCCATCTAAAAAATCTGCAATTTTGCATTGTTCTTCATAACTCGGAATAGGTATTAATCTCCTTAATGTATCATGTACTGAAATTCTTAATCTTATCTCTAAAATTCCATTAGCATATTTTCTAAGCTCCTTTTGAAAACGTTCTATTTTAAACACGTAGTTGATATATCGTAATTCTGTTTTATCAATTGCCCTAAACACATAGTAAACAGGACTAATACAGCCATAATAATGTGAAATTCCTACCGAGCCAATAATCACATTCATACTATTCATTACCAAAGTATCAGGATATGCAATTTTGTATTGTGAATAATCCTCTTTTGCTTTATTTCCCATATTGTCACGTTCTTCATACGGAATGACTCCTGTCTTATTATTCAATGATAATATGTACTCAGTTTCCACAGGATTGTTTGGTTTATTTACTTCTTGTAAATGCCATTGTAATCTTTCTACTTTCCAATCTTCTGGTATCTCTCCAATCCATTCAATCCCAGAATCTTTCATCTCTCTACTCATATCATTCACCCCCAAACAAAGCATCCAAACTGCTCTGAATTTCCAGTTCCAGTTCATGCAGACGCACTGCGATTTCTTCCACTGGTTCCGGTGCCTGATATTCATAGAAATATCTTGTCATTGGAATTTCATATCCTTTTTTCGTTTTCTTTTCATCAATCCATGCTTCCGGTGCGTATGGTAATACTTCTCTCTTGAAATACTCCTTTATATCTTCTGTCAGTGGCACATTTTCTGTATCACGCAGAGATGTATCTGCTACAGGCTTTCCCTTCTTTAATACAATTTCTCCATTTTCATCTCTCTGGGGCTGTTCTACGACAATCTTCTGGTATCCAAATTCTTCTGTATCGAATATTTTGCTCTGGCAATAAATACCTTCTTTATCTCCATATACAGCATCATTTTCAAATGCACCATATGCCTTTACAATCAAATCACGACACTGATCCGTAATATCATTTCTTTTTGTTCCAATACTTTTTCTTCTTGCTTCATAACAATGTGATGCATCTATCAACTGAACTTTTCCAGTTCTATGCAACGGTTTATCCTTGGAACAAATCCAGATGTAGGTACTGATGCCTGTATTCATAAACATATCGGTTCCTAATTGTACGATTGCATCCAACCAGTCATTTTCAAGAATATATCTTCTGATTTCTGACGGTCCGCTTCCCGCATCTCCGGAAAACAGTGGTGAACCGTTCTGAATAATTGCCATTTTTCCATTTGGTGCAAGCTTGGAAAGACCATTTAATACAAACAACTGCTGACCATCTGATATTTTCGGAAGTCCCGGTGCAAATCTTCCCAGATTACCTTTCTTTGCTTCTGCTTCCACTGCTGCCTTTTCTCTTTTCCAATCGATTCCAAAAGGTGGATTGGAAATGATATACTGAAACTGATATCCACTAAACTGATCTTCTGACAAAGTATCACCGAATCTCATATTGTTCGGATCACCACCCCGAATCATCATATCTGCTTTTGCGATTGCAAAAGTAGACGGATTGAACTCCTGACCAAAACAGGTAACTCCAATCTCCTTATTTAATTCTTGAATTCTTTCTTCCATACAGCTAAGCATCTGAGACGTTCCCATCGTCATATCATACACAGTTACATTTCCACCCTTACTTAGATCCGCATTGGATAAAAGCAAGTCTGTCATTAAATAAATGATATCTCTGCTGGTAAAATGTGCTCCTGCTTCTTCACCAAAAGATTCTGAAAATCTCTTTACCAAATCCTCAAAAATATAACCACAATCTACAGCACTAATTTTATCTGGTCCCAAATATCCTTTCTGTGAATTAAATTCTTTGATAACCAAATATAATGTATTGCTTTCTACCATCCTGCGGATGATATTGTCAAAATCAAACTTCGATAATACATCTTGGACATTTGCAGAAAATCCATTTAAATAATCTCTAAAATTTGCTTCGATATTTTCTGGATCGGCCAGCAATGAATCAAATGTATATTTGCTGATATTATAAAACTGATATCCGGAAGCTTTCGTCAGAAATCCATCAATCACTGCAAAGTTTTTTACTTTTTCATACTGTTCCAGCACCGCTTTATGCGTTGGCAATAAACAGTCATGAAATCTTTTTACTACTGTCATCGGCAGAATTACCAAACCATATTCATGCGGTTTGAATGGCCCTCTAAGCATATCCGCTACATTCCAGATCATCGTCGCTTTTTCTGCTATATTGGTTCCAACTACATCAAATTTATTATTTCCATCCATTTATTTTTCCTCCATATAAATATGTTCAAGTTCTTCTGTTGCCTTTTCCAGTTTTGATTTTAATTCTTTGATCTCGCTTAGCTTTGCATAATATTGATCTGCTATTTTTTTCTGAGATTCTAAATCAGGCAACGGAATTATCACCTTTTTTAATCCTTCTACCGGTAGATTTAACAAAGTAGCCCCCACTGCAACGCTGGATAAAGCTACCTTTCCATTTTCACTTTCTAAATAAGCTTTTAAAAAATATGGATTTATTTTTTCTTCATCTAATTCAATTACATAAAGATTACCATTTGCTAAAATTTTTTCACCTTCTTTTACTGACACAATCGCCATTTTTACAGGGGACACATTTTTTGAAATAACAAGACTTCCATTCTTCACACAATATTTTTCATATTTAGAGTCAATTTCTTTCAAATACGGAAGTTCATCACTGACAATACCGTCCTGTAAATTTGCCAACATTAAATACTGCATATCCGTCGGTTCATCTGATACGATTTCATCTAAAACCGTTGCTTTAATTTGTGCTCCTCTTGTTATATTCTTTATCACATTCTCAAAAGGTACACCGTTTTTTACAATCTTATCTTGCTGAAGATATCTTGATGGATTAAGAACATATTCATTTTCGGCTATCTCTTCCATCGAAACCAGTTTTGAATTTTTCCCATCCATACTCAACAATTCAATAATCTCAGAAATATTTTCATCGCTAAGAACATTCTGCCTCCGTCCGACCGATACAATTTCGGTTGCATCTATCATTCTTATATTTTTATTATTCCTGCTTAACACCAGTAACGAACATGCAATGCCTGTATTTAGGTATAAATTTTGTGGAAGAGCAATTACTGCTTCCACAAATCCTTGTTTTATAAATTTTTCACGAATTATTGTATTAGTTCCACCATTCCAAGTAACTCCATTGCTCACCGAAATAACAGCTTTACCATTTTTATTAAGATGATTAATAACATTTATAATAAATATCCAGTCACCGGTTGCCGCTTTCTGAACTTCCGGTATCGCATCATATATTACTTTTAATGATGCGTTATTTCCCATATTTTCTTTTTTTATATTCCACGGATAATCGCAGAATATTTTGTCAAACATCAAATTATCATTTATATCTAAAACAGATTTTTGCTCAATTTTCACATGATCAGATATTAATTCTGTACGAATTGCTGATACTTCTTTTATATTGCGCACAATCTCTGTACCATAAAACTGCGATTCTGGACTCTTTTCTATGGCACTCACAAGAAACGAACCAATTCCGCTGCAAAAATCTGCCACCTTATCATTTGAAATCTGAAGAATCTCATTTACTAGCTTTATGATACTCTGTGGTGTTTCACATTCTCCCATAAAGCGATTGCCCTGTAACTGCCACCATAAAACAGTTGCTAAAAGTGTATTTTCTGAGTATTCTTCTGCTATTTCTATTGCAACATTCCATAAATTTCCAATGTTTTCTTTGAGGAAACAAACTCTTTCTGATGAAAAAGTCAGCTCCACATATTCTTTTAACTGATTTATATCTGTTATCTTATTTTTTAAAGATACATAGGCCACATATGCTAAACAAAACCCACCGTACATAGAATCAATGCCAAATTCTCTTATCCTATTCGAAATGCTCAAACCAATTACTTCAACTTTATTATTTTCCTTTTCTTTAAGTTCTTTAACTGAAATGTTCAACGATACTCCTCCTTTGGTTATTCACAATCAATCTATCTGTTTTTACTATATCACCGCCAGGTTTGATTGTCAATAATCAAACCTTGGTTTTTAATAACCACGCATATTAGCAGCAAAAAAGCTTCTAACTAGCAATACACTGCCAGCCAGAAGCTTATCCTTATTTACCAATCTATCACATCGCGAAATTCTTCCATATTGATAATCTTAAACAACTCAATGATATTTCTACATATATTTTATTTATTGTTTTTCCATAATTCCTTCCTCATTTCATCAATACTTTTTGCATCAATTTTGCCACGCAAATAATACTGTTTCCAACGAAGATCCGAAATTAGCGCTTGAGTTCTCGCATTTTCTACTAGAATATACTCTGCATTTCTAGGATATAATAGATTATACGCAGCAATATTATCTGGATATTTTTCATTAAGGTAATATATATATTCACGCATTTTCTCTTCAGTCAATCCAATTTGAGCAAGAAAAATATCAATATCTGATATTGTATTTCTCATATCCAATATTTCTTTAAGTGTCAACATACTACTATCCATAACCACTGCTCCTTCCATTTTTCAATCTGTTTGTTGAATATATAACCATTCTACAACTTTTTCAAATACTCCTCCACGTTCAGATATACTACATTCTCTTTCGTATCTTCCATCACATCTTTTAATTCTGCATTTTCTCCTCTATAGATTACATATTTCCCTGTGATCGGACCATAACGAAATTCTGTCTCACTGCATTTTTTCATGTCCAGTAAATGTCTGCATTGCTGCGGAACAATTTCTGTACTGTGTTTAATCTC
>CAYNXA010000106.1:0-6518 GCA_964401015.1 uncultured Oscillospiraceae bacterium | reverse complement strand
GTTCGGGCTTGCGTCACACGCAACATATTGTATTATACTCATTTTTTCAAAAATGTCAAGTGGTTTTTTCGATTTTTTTTTGCTTTTTTGAAGATTTTTTGCTTTTTGTGCGAGAAACCGACCGTCGGACGCCGCTATGTGCCGATTTTGACCAAGCGTTCGAGCTTGCAAACAAGGCTTTTTCGACGCGCCGCTTCGGGAAAATATTCGGAATCGTAAAATGCGAAACGCCTTTTCCGAGCTTTTACCCGTATCCTTGCAAAAAAAGTCTTTCTTCGATACCGTACATTGTCACGCATTTGATAAAACTTTGCACAATATTATCATTTGCGCGATTCCGATATTGACACTGTAGGCAAAAAATGCTAAAATAACAGAGTAAACGGTTGAAAAGGTGTGCGCTATGAACAAAAAAACGCACGCGCGCCTTTCGCCGAATTTTGCAAACGTTTGACGCCGAGAATAAATCGTCGCAAACCGAACCGTTTTTCGGCTTTCGAAGAATCTTTCGGCTCAAAAAAGGGAGGAACGAACATGACAAAAAGGGGACACACGTTACTGTCGCTGTTGCTTGCGCTCTGTATGATTTTGGGCGCGGCGCCGATGAATTTTGTTTCGGCGACAAAAAGCGATTTGCGGATTTACGTTGCCTACGGCGCGACCGACGGTGACGGTTCGTACGACAGTCCGTTCGGCAATTTGGATGACGCCGTTAAATGCGTGAACGCGAGCGGTCGAAGCGAGGCGAAAATCATCATGTTCCCGACGGTTTACGGAAACGATAAGCATTCCACACAGCCGGATTATTGGAAATCGGCGGAGGACAGTGTTTTCGTGGATTTCGCGTCAATTAAAACGGCGCACACGGCGGCGATCACCTTCATGAGCGGCGGCGACGAATATTCCGATTGGAATACGTCGACGTGGACCAAAGTTGCCATAAGCAATACCTATAACAATACGGGTACCAACCTCGTTTTGCACGGTCCGACAATATTGCAAAATTTGGTAATAGTCGATTCGTGGGCGAATCCAAGCTATTCGAAAGATGTAACCTGCGCGGGAAACAAACTGAAGCTGGATAACGTAAGCTTCCAAGGTCTTGACGCAAACGGCAATTTCATCGACAAAAAGTATACGCTCTATTGCGGCTCGAATCGCGCTTCGGGTGTGTTCGGTGGGGGCAAGTTGGTTGATGTGGACAATGCCGACAAGATCCATAATATCCTGCTCGGTTCGCTCGGAAACGAAGCGGGTCACGACCTCACCTTCACGAACAACGTCGAATTGCGACTGAATGGCGGAACGCTCGATAACCTCACGTTCGGCAATGCGTATGACGGACAGGTCAACACCTTTAAGAAAAACATCAATGTCAATGTGAAGTACGGCACGACCGTTAAGAAGTTTTGCAACACGATCGGAACGGTTTATACATATACGACCCCGAAAATCGACGGTGCTTTGCAGATCGTCGTGGACTACGATTCGAAAATCGAAAATTTCGATTGCCCCGAACTCTATACGACCGCCGGAATGAAAACCCCGATTTATCGTATCAACGCCAAAGAGGACGGTATACGGTTTTATACAACCGAAACAACAGGCATATTTTCATGGGACGGCGGCTCGGTATTTAATCGGATACCCTACTGCTTGTCTGCCGACGGAACCGAAGCCTACTACGTCAATAACAGTACGGGAAGAAGCCTTACCGTTCCGAACCCCGGAACCTACGATGTGAAGTGGGGCGACAGCATCGAGGCGATTATCGCTTCTCTCGCAACGCCCGCCGATCAAGGCTATTTTACGTTCGACAGCTGGGAGGATGACGGAAAGGGTACGATCCGCGCCAAGTGGAAGAGCAATCTCACAACCTACTGGCTCTCGGCGAACGGAAGCGACGAAAACGACGGTCTTTCGGTGGAAAAACCGTTTGCTACCTATAAAAAAGTTACGGAAACGGTCGGAAACGGAAACGCTCTCGTTTACGTAATCGGCGGTTATACGCTGAAAAGCGACGACGTGACAACCTTTGGCGGCGAGATCATTCTTTACGGCTACGATGAAAACGCTTCGATTGCCTCAAACGACGGGCAGGGAATCGCTTTCGGCGGCAAAGTGACTTTGAGTAATATTACCTACAAGCGCGGCAACAACGCCTATATCGCCGCCGCTCACGATATCACGTTTGACGAAGGCTTCACCCTTTCGTCCGATTCGGATTGGTGGGTACTCGGCGCACCGTTCGGCAGTACGAGCGTTGGCGGTTCGACCTATACCGTCAAAGACGGAACCTTTACCGGCAATTTCGTCCTCGGTGGCATGATGCCCGCCGACGGCGGCTTGCATATCACGAGCGACGCGAGCCTTCTTGTTTCGGGTGGAAGCATACCGACCGTGACGATCGGTTCGTCCTCGTGGGACTCTTGCGGCACAACGACCTACGATAAGAACCTTTTGATTTATCAAACCGGCGGTACGATCGGCAAAATTGCCGCCGTGACAAGCGGCAACGGCTCGCCGACGAAGATCGACGGCGCACTTGAAATTTTGCTCAACAACGATTCGAAAACGACCCTTGATTCGTCGCTTGACAATATGACGGTCGGTAAGCGCTATATCGTTCGTTCGGGCGAGGGCGGCAGTGTTTCACCCGTATACGATGAACAAAGCGGCGCCCTTGTTGCGGGCAAAGTGAAGATCACAATTGAGAAAAGCGGTGACTGGGCAACCGTGGTAAACGGCACAAATCGCACCTATTATAACACAGATTCGATCGTTACCCTTTCCGAGGGCACAACTTCAATCATCTACGCTTCGGAAAAACAATACGAAAAAGGCACGACCGTTCCGATGACTTGGAAAACAATGGATAAAGGGTACATCACCCTCATTTTCGACGACAACAACACGTCGCTTCCCGGTTTCTATAACATCATCACCGGCGAATACAATATGCCGATCTGCGCGGCGATTCCGTCGAATACGCTGAAAAATTCCAACAATGCGATCTTGCATGAAATTCAAAATCACGGTGGCGAGATTCTGTCGCACACACGTGACCATTTGGTGCTGAATACTTCGATTCCGTGGGAAACGGTCGATTATCAGCTCGGCGAATCCTATCGCGAACTGACCGCCGAAGGCTTTAATGTACACGGTATCATTCTCGCGGGCGGTGAAGGGCAGGATCAATCCGAAAGCTATCGTACACAGATCGAAGGCTTTACCAACAAATATTATCTCTATTCGGACAAATACGGCGCATCGACCCAGTATTGGAAACAGCGCAACTGGTTTTCGAAACGTAGCGTAGACGAACTGAAAGCCATTATCGACGAGCAGATTGAGAATAAGTCGTGGGAAGTTATCTACGCGCACAACTTTGACGAGTGCAGCAAAGAAACGCTTCGTGCCGTACTCGACTATTTGAAACAAAAGAAAGCCGAAGGCAAAGTCGACGTTGTTACCTATCGCTATATCCACGAAACGTTCGGCGATTGGGCAAGCCCCGTCGATTTCGGCGATACGACCTATACCGTCGAATTTTACGGTTCGGACAAGACGACTTTCTTGGGCAGAGCCGTGACAGTACGCGGCAAAACAGCGGCTCTTACGAGCAGTCTTGTGCTTGCCGACGGCTATACCTTTGATTCGTGGAGCGAATCGGTCGACAATATTCAAGGCAATAAGAAAGTTTACGCAATCTGCAAGGACTCCTCCGGCAAGACCGTTCCGACGACCGAACCGTCGGTTGTGACTTCGAAGCTGTGCTACTATGTCGACGCGACAAACGGTAGCAATACCAACAATGGTCTGACTTCGGAAACGGCGTTTGCCGACTTTAATGCGGCAGTGACAGCGGCGAACGGCTCGGATTTCGATGCGGTCGTTATTGGTAAGATCGAAGTGAAAGACGGATCGATTCCCACTCATGTGGGCGTTATGACCATACGCGGTTACGACGAAAATTCCGAAATTGCCACCGTTGCAAGTTCCGGACCTTCGTTGGGCGGCTCGTGCAAACTTCAAGATATCAAGTTTACGAACGGTGCCAACGCATGGTGTTCGTTGGACGGTGCCGAGCTCGTTCTCGGCGAAAACATCGTTACCTCCGGCTTTAATCAGATCGCAACTGGATCACGATACAGCAATGTTACGAAAAAATCGACGACCACCGTGCAATCGGGAACCTACGGTCAAATTATATTGGGCGAGATGGCGGCATTGGGCAGTGACCATGTTATAAGTGGCGATATGCGCCTCAATGTAGAGGGCGGCACCGTCTCCAATTGTCTCCTTGGCAACCAAGGCTGGGATACGAACAACCAGAAAACAAGTATTTATAACGGCAACATCTTAGTTCGCGTCGACGGCGGTACGCTCTCCAAAGTTACACTCGGAAACTTTACACCTGCCTATAACGGCGCGGTTGAATTTATTTTCAACAACGACACGAATACGACATTCGATGCTTCGTTTAATAATGTCCCTGCCGCCAAAGGCAAATACTTTGTTTACAGCAAAGGCAAGGACGGCAAAGTCGATTTTGTATACGACAAAGACGGCAATAGCGTTGCCGGTGACTTCTATGTGACTGTTCCAAATAACAAAATCGCCGAGATTACAAACGGCGACAAAAAACAGTATCTCTTGCAAAGCGGCAAAGTGACCCTTTCGGTCGGCACATCGACCATCAATTACGTCGACGCAAGCGCGTATGCCGATCAATGGATCGGTGTCGAAACGGATTCGGGAACCAACTGGTATATGCAGGCGGATACCGTGACAATCTCGGTCGGCGGTAAGATCACCTTCCCCGAAAAGACGATCGAAAAAGCGAATAATCTCTTTGCGGGTTGGTATTCCGACGCGGCATTTACGACACCTGTTAAGCAGGGAAGTACGGTCACGGCGTCTACCTTGTATGCGCGCTATATTCCTTTGAACAGCCGCGACTTGTATCTCGAAGGGGTTCAAATTCGCATAAGAGGCTCGCGCGCACTGCGTTTTGTTTCGAATATCACGACGACCTTGCGTGAAACGCTGATCGGGTTGCATACCGACAATGCGGTGCTGAATCCGAGTAACGAATCGTTTAACCTTTCCGATACGATCGGTTACGGCTCGGTTGTTATACCCACCAAAGCCCTCGGTGACAAGACACTTGAAAAGGGCGGCTCGTATGTCTATAACAATACGACCTACAACGCGGCAACCGTTCCCGCACGCAAAACATTCGAAAATTGCGACGGATACGACCGCTACACCGTAGCCCTTACGAATATTCCCGATAACGGCATGACGACCTATTATTCGGTCAGCCCGTATATTACCTATGTCGACGCGTCGGGTGTGACCCATACGGCTTACGGACAAAGCTATTCGGCATCGCTCTATAACACCGCCGCTTGCATTTATGAGGACGGTGCTTCCTACGAAACCGACGAAACCAAGAAAAAAGAGGTTTTGGACTACTTGCTTACCAATATTTTGAAACAATCCGACGGTATTTCTTCGCCGCTTGCCAACACCTATCGCGCGCTTCATTTTGATAAAAAGCTGACGATCGGTTATCTCGGCGGTTCGATCACCTACGGAAATTCGGCGGGCAAAAAAGTAAACGACAACGGAACGGTATCCCAAAGCGGCGGCGATATGGCGCTTTCGTACGTAAACCGCATGACGAATTATTTCAAAACCGCTTATCCCGACGCTACGGTCGAATCGGTAAACGCAGGCGTATCGGATACGGCGACCAATTTCGGCATTTACCGATTGGATGCGCATTTGATGAATAATACCGTCGGTCACGATATGCCCGATTTGGTATTTGTGGAGTTTACCACCAATGACTGGACCTACGACGGCGGAATCGTACAAGGCGAAAAAGAACTTATGCGCCAAGCCGAATCGTTGATTCGCAATATCTACAAAAAGAATCCTTATGCCGATATCGTACTCCTTTCGACGGTACGTGACGAAAAAGCGACGGCACGGAAAGTTTATGAAACAATCGCCGAGAAGTATGATTTGATTTTCGTTGATGTCGGCGTTCCGTTGCAGAAAAAAATGACCGAACGCGGCAATGCAAACGAATCCGACGGAAACTATTATTACACGGTCGACAATCTTCATCCGTCGGCGACCGGTTATGGCGTATATGCCGACGAGATTCAAAAAGGCATAAAGACGGCGCTGGGAACTGAAATCTATTCGACGGCAAAGACCGATCGTACCGCAAGCCTTCCCAAAGCTTCCGCACGCTCGTTGTGGGATAACCCGAAGATTCTTCCCGCAAGCTCCTTTACCGTGGAATCGGGAAAAGTAACGACCGCTTCGCCGCTTACGGTATCCATGTACGGCATGAGCGAAACGGCGGCACAAAACGTTGCAGTCACGACCGATTCGGTAAGTATTACCGAAGAAACCACTCTTTCGTTTAGCTTTACCGGCACGACGGCGGCGCTGATCTTCGGTATGAACGAATCGGGCGTTTTGATGAACTATACGGT
>CAYNXA010000105.1:0-6554 GCA_964401015.1 uncultured Oscillospiraceae bacterium | reverse complement strand
TCTTCCAACAAAAGCTCACGCATTTCTTCTAATTTCGTCTGATATGCGGTCAGATTGGAAGCGTAGGACGATGCGAAGGTGTTCGAATTGTTGATCAACATTTGGATAAGCGACGGATAATAATCTTCGTACAGGAAGCGCGCGTTGTTCTTGATGATCGGGAGCATTTCTTCCGATTCGACGTCACGCGTGTTCTTTACGGTAAGAACGATATCGAAATAGGTAGGCGTCAAATTTTTGGCTCCCAAGAACGCAAGCTCTTCCAATACCGCGCCGGTGAGCGCCAAGTCGGGATTGGTCACGGGGATATACGTAAGTGCCGTCATATTCGACGAACGGTTCATATACTCGGAATCTTCATCCCATTTCGGGAAAGGCAAAATACCGAAATCGAATTCCACATCGGTAAGCGTTGTAATATCTCCGAGGAAGGTATCCTTAAAGAGCGAACGTCCCTCGGCGAAAAGCGCGTTCGACATGGGGTAGCTTTCCCATTCGGCGATTGCTTTCTTTCCGTCGGCAAACAAATCGACGATCCGGTCGAATATTTCATGCGTTTCGTCGACGTTTTGATTGAGCACGGGCATATTGTCGGCATCGCGGTCGAGAGGCGAATAGCCGCTCGAAACAAGCAGGGCGGGCGTCAATTCGTTCGTCCAGCCGGTAAGCCCGAAACGGTCGTCCTCTTTGGACATTTTACCGTCACCGTTTAAGTCTTTTGAGCCTTTTGCGACAAGTTCTTCGAATTTATCCCACGTCCACGTGCCGTCTTTGACGTCCTGATAGGGATATTCGAGTCCCAATTCGTCGAAGAGTTGCTTGTTGAAAACAAGACAGTCGATATGGTCAATATAGCGGGAATAGTCGCCGGTCATAACGTAGATCTTGTCACCAAAGCAAAGGTCGTTCTTGATGTTTTGATACCACCATTCTTCGTCGAGATTTATGTACGGAATCGTATTCCAGTCGACAAAGTAGCGATCCAAAATCATTTGCGGCATGGCGCCGTGTTGTACGTGAACGAACGCATGATAGGTTTGGTCGTTCGCTTCGATCAAGCTGCGGAACTGCATAGCGGCTTCCTGCTGACCGGGGCCTTCGGTGCTGTATCCGCCTTTTACGATATTCAATGTAATACCGAAGCGGTCTTCGACGATAAGATTATTGTTGAAAACCGTATCGTTTACAAGGTCGGACGTTTCTTCTTCGGCGTACATAACGTCGCCGACCGAACCGGTCATCAAATTAAAGGTTTCATCGTCAAAACGCACATCCGACGGAATATTCGGGCTATGGTCGCCGTCAAGTGGATTTTCGTACACGTTGTCCGAGATTTCCCCTTGCGCGCCCTTTTTTTCGGAATCATCCGCTTCGCGATTACACGAAGCAAACAACGTCACCGTCGGGAGCGTACCGACAAGAAGCGCCGCCAAAAGCACTTTGGTTTTCATGTTGTTTCCTCCTACGTATTGAGTTTTGGGTTTGAACATATTGGAATTTGGTCAAAATCGACTGTTTCCCATGTCGTATTATACCCGCCTTGTAGGGATTTGTCAAGAATATATACAAAATCGTACACATTTTATGCGTTATCGTCCACCTGTGGTATCGTCGGCTCTCGGTTTTCGGTTTGAAAGGCATTTTCGTTTTCCGTTTTGCCCTTGCGTTTTTCGCGCTTCTCGGTTAAATCAGGCACTTTTTTCAACGATTTTTTCGACGATTTTTTTAAAAATTTCCGACGGATGCGTCGTATTTTCACCGTTTCCGTCGCACAGCACACAAACGGCGATCTTCGGGTCATCGGCAGGAAAATAGCCCGCAAACCAACTGTGAATGACTTCTTCATCCCCCTTTTTCTGCCCGCTCTGCGCCGTTGCGGTCTTGCCGCCGCAGTCGAACGTATCCGAAAGCGCCCGATAGCCCGTTCCGTCGGTCACGCACGCGACGAAAAATTCGCGCAAGCGCAAAACCGTATTTTCGCTCAACACCCGTTCGCCGACGTCGCCGCCGTATTCGGCGGAAAATTCGCCGTTTATCATACGCTTTATGACCGACGGCTTATGATACGTGCCGCTGACCGCCGTCGCAACAAGATTGCAAACTTGTATCGGTGTCAGCGCGATCTCGCCCTGTCCGACCGACAGATTTGCCGTTTGGGCGGGAATCTCGGTTGATTCTTGCGGGAAAATGCCTTTATCGGTCGGCAAAAGATTCACGCTGTCGTAACGAAACAGTCCAAGCTTTTCGACTTGTATTCGCAAAGTTTCTTTTCCCAACGAAAGACCCAAGTCTATAAAATACGGATTGCAAGAAAGCGCAAACCCTTCGCTCATCGAAAGTTCGCCGTGCCCCGTGCGGTCATGGCACCGTATGATCGTGCCCCCGACGTCGATAGCGCCGTCGCACACATATGTTTGCCGATACGCGTCGGGATTTCGTTCCAATGCCGCCGCAGCGGAAACGATCTTGAATACCGATCCGGGGGTATACGCAAGAAAAGCGCGATTCAAAAGTTCGCCCTTTTCGGACGTCAACAAATCCGCGACGCGATCGACCGAATAAGTCGGGCGCGAACAAACCGCCAGCAATTCGCCGTCGGCAATGTTTTCGACGACGACCGCCCCCCGATCGAGCGTTTGGTCACAGACTTCTTCGACCGCCTTTTGTATTTCGGCGTCGATCGTCAAAACGATGCCCTCACTCTTTTCGTAGTTCTCATCGGAAATGTCGAGTTTTTTGCCGATCATGACCCCGCCGTTTGCGTCGGCTTGGTAGCGCACCGTCACGTTTGCCGCCGTTTGGCGCAAGTATTCGTCGTATGTTCGAAAAAGCCCCGCCATTCCGACACCGTCGACATTGCGATAGCCCAGCAAATGTCGCAAAAATCGGTCGGTTTTCGGTCGAAAAAGTGTATAGCTCGTTCCGTAATTTCCCGAAATCTTTTGTGTCGTATCGACCGTAAACACATGATTGCCCGACATCTTTTCCCAATAATACGATTGCGTCTTATCGGTCATTTCGGAAAGAATTCCCGACAACTCGTACCGTTCTTCTTCCGAAAGCGAATTCGAATCGATCGCCGTTCGATAGCCGATCTTTTCGTCGGACAAAAGGATTCCGTTGCGGTCGAATATTTGACCGTAACGTGCGGTAACGTCCAGACGGCGGCTATACTGCCCCGCAAGTGCGACTTCGGCGCGGGTGCCGTCGGTTGCGATATAATACAGGCGAAAACACAATACTACCGTCGCCGTCAAAAACAACAAATAGAATCGACACAAGCGTTTGTTTTGCCACATAACATATTTGCCCTTTCTCTTTGTCTTTATCGTTTTTTCAATCTTACAAAGTTTTCTTTTTGCGGATTTGCATTTCGTACCGAAACAAGTATGCCCCTTTTTCACTTTTTCGTTCACTTCAAAAGGAAAAAGTATGAACTTCGCATAAATTTTTCGGTTTTCCCTTGACGAACGGCGGAATATCCTGTATAATTAAGTCATAATTCGGTTGCAGATGCTACTGACGGATAACGCGAGCTTACGCGGGGGAACGTCTGCAAGACTGTTATGCCGACCGTCTGGGCAGTTCTATTTTTGCAACACGAAATAGGACTGTCCTTTTTTGTTGTCTTTGCCTTTCGTCCGAAAAGCAAAACAACCCGCAAAATCGATACGAAAGGAACTACCGTATGAAAAAAGTAGCCGTTATTATGGGAAGCGACAGCGATCTGCCGATCGTCCGCAAAACGCTCGATACATTACAAACATTCGAAATTCCGTTTGAAACACACATTTATTCCGCTCACCGTACGCCAACCGAGGCACGCGAATTTGCACTTTCCGCCCGTGAAAACGGTTTCGGCGTTATTATCGCCGCCGCCGGCATGGCAGCACATCTTGCCGGTGCGATCGCCGCGGCAACCACGCTTCCCGTTATCGGGATCCCCTGCGGTGGCGGCAGCTTTAACGGCTTGGACGCACTTCTTTCCACCGTGCAAATGCCGTCGGGAATTCCGGTCGCAACAGTTGCAGTCGGCGGCGGTGCCAATGCGGCTCTGCTTGCCGCACAAATTTTGGCGGTTGAGGACAAAGTGCTTGCCGCAAAACTTGACAAAAAACGTGCAGACGATGCCGCCGCCGTTTTGGCAAAAGACGCGGCGCTTGCCGAAACGCTTTAACTGCTTGTTGAAATTCGCATCACATACAAAATCATATATTTTGAGGAGGATCTTATCATGGAAAAGAAAGAGCTTTTGTACGAAGGTAAAGCAAAGAAAGTGTTTGCCACCGACAACCCCGAAGTATTGTACGTATCGTACAAAGATGACGCAACCGCTTTTAACGGTCTGAAAAAGGGCACAATTGCCGGCAAAGGCGCCATCAACAACCGTGTTTCCAACTATATGATGTCGGTTCTCGAGAAAGAAGGTGTTCCGACTCACCTTGTCGAAGAATTGTCCGATCGCGATACCCTTGTAAAAAAAGTTTCCATTGTGCCTCTCGAAGTGATCATCCGCAACATTTCCGCCGGCTCTTTCGCCAAACGTTACGGTGTGGAAGAGGGCATTGTTTTTGCCGAACCGACCATCGAATTTTCGTATAAAAACGACGATCTCGGCGATCCGCTCATCAACGACTATCATGCGATCGCTCTCGGCGTCGCCACGCGCAACGACATCGAAACCATCACAGCACTCGCTTTCAAGATCAACGCGGTCATGAAAGACTTCTTCAGCCACATCGGCGTCGACCTTGTTGACTTCAAGCTGGAATTCGGCAAAACAAGCGACGGCACGATCATTCTCGCCGACGAAATTTCGCCCGACACTTGCCGTTTCTGGGACAGCAAAACACACGAAAAGCTGGATAAAGACCGTTTCCGTCGCGACCTCGGCAATGTGGAGGACGCATACGTCGAAATGATGAAACGTATTTTGGGCGAATAAGCCGAAAGGAACGACAACATGATCAAGAATTCCAATTCCGCAAGCTATGCGGCGGCAGGCGTGGATATCACTGCCGGATACAAAGCCGTCGAACTGATGAAAAAGCATATCGCCAAAACGCTGACCGAAAACTGCATTTCGGGTATCGGTGGATTCGGCGGTCTGTATGAATTAGACCTTACGGGAATCACTCGTCCCGTGCTGGTAAGCGGCACCGACGGCGTCGGCACCAAACTGAAGCTCGCCTTTCTTATGGACAAGCACGATACGATCGGTATCGATTGCGTTGCCATGTGCGTAAACGACATCATTTGTTGCGGTGCCAAACCTCTTTTCTTCTTGGATTATATCGCCTGCGGTAAAAACGTTCCCGAACGTATCGCCGAGATCGTATCGGGCGTTGCCGACGGCTGTGCCGCTTCGGGTGCCTCTTTGATCGGCGGCGAGACCGCCGAAATGCCCGGTTTTTATGCCGAGAACGAATATGACCTTGCCGGTTTTTCGGTGGGAGTTGTCGACAAGAACAAAATGATCGACCCGTCCCGAATCGCCCCCGGCGACGTGATTTTGGCGCTTCCGTCGAGCGGCGTTCATTCCAACGGTTTTTCGCTTGTACGAAAAGTATTCGAAGTGGAAAACAAGAATATTACTTCGCCGATTGCCGAACTTTCGGGCAAAAGTGTCGGGGAAACGCTGCTGACTCCCACCAAACTTTATGTAAAACCCATGCTTTCGCTGTTTGATACCGTTTCCGTCAAAGGTGTTTCACACATTACCGGCGGCGGTTTTTACGAAAACATTCCGCGCAGTTTGCCGAACGGTTGCGGTGCTTCGATCCGCAAAGCCGACGTACGCACTCTTCCGATTTTTGATCTTCTTGCCAAAACCGGCAACATCCCCGAACATGACATGTACAATACCTTTAATATGGGTGTCGGCATGAGCGTTGTAGTCGACAAAAACGATGCCGACCGTGCAATCGCTACCTTGAAAGAAGCCGGCGAGGACGCCTATATTCTCGGCGAAGTTGTCGCTTCGGACGAACAGGTTTTGTTGCGCGGCTGATTTTTTTGAAAGAACACTTCCCTTTTTCCCGAAAGGATTTTTTATGAACCAAGTCAATACAGCCGTTTTCGTTTCGGGCAGCGGCACAAATCTGCAAGCGATTCTCGACGCAAAAGCGGCGGAAAAACTTCCGCATGTCAATCTTGCGTTGGTCGTATCCTCTGCCGAAGGGGCTTATGCGCTCACACGTGCCGAAAAGGCGAATATTCCCGCCGTAACGGTACCGCGCAAAGCGCACAACTCCCAAGCCGACTTTGAAAAAGCGATTCTCGCACATTTGGAAGAACATCGTATCGAAGTCATTGTTTTGGCAGGCTTTTTGAGCATATTGAGCGAAGATTTCGTCAAGCGTTATCCCGAACGGATCTTGAATGTTCATCCGTCGCTGATTCCCTCTTTTTGCGGGAAAGGGTATTATGGCTTGCGCGTTCACGAAGCGGCGCTTGCTCGCGGGGTAAAAGTCACCGGTGCGACGGTACATTTTGTCAACGAGATTCCCGACGGCGGAAAAATACTTTTGCAAAAAGCCGTCGCCGTGCAAGAC
>CAYNXA010000104.1:0-6573 GCA_964401015.1 uncultured Oscillospiraceae bacterium | reverse complement strand
CCAAACAAGAGTCAGGCGAGTACCGACGTATTTATGTATGCAGTAGGTACGTTTTCGGTTTTCTCGTTTGAACTCAAAACCGAATAAAAGCAAAACACCGATGTAGTTGTTACATCGGTGTTTTTGTGCATATGCCCCTTTTACAATATTGCAGACTTCGGAGTTTTATATCGTATTTCGTTATTATCGGACAATTCAAAAACGGGAAGATTCTTGAGTGACAGAATATAACGAAAGGAGCGTGCAGAGCTTCTGATGGGAATCTCACTGTCCGGAAAACTCGGCGAGCTTCGTTGGACTCGGACTGAACTTGTACAAGAACGACCGGTATTCGACCATCTGCAATAAACGAATATTACCCTGAGCTCACGACTCGAATCAACTCGGAACATTTTAATTTGATTTGAGGGGGAAGGTTTGTTTTCCCCCTCTTGCGTACGTTATCCCTTGGTAACGATATTGATCAGCTTATTCGGCACAAAAATCTCTTTTACGGTTTCTTTGCCGTCGAGGAATTTCGCAAAGGTTTCGTTTGCGCGAACGGCGGCGATGGCGTCGGCTTGCGAAAGGTCGGCGGGCAAGCGCAATTTTCCGCGGAATTTGCCGCAGATTTGAATACCGTATTCGACTTCGGCGTCTACGGTTTTCGATTCGTCGTAGGTCGGGAAAGGCGCAAGCGAGCAGAAATCGTCGTGACCGAGCACGGTATGCCAAATTTCTTCGGCAAGATGGGGCGCGAAAGGACAAAGCAGACGGGTGAAAACGTCCAATTCGTCGAGCGTCAAGCGCTTGCGGTCGTAAATATCGTTCATAAGCGCCATCATGGCGGCGATTGCCGTATTATGTTTCAATTCGTCGATGTCGGCGGTCACTTTCTTGATGGTCTTATGGAAAGGCGTTTCCAATTCTTTGGTGACACCGTGACCTTGTGCCATATCGCACAGTCCCGCAAAACGTTCGAGAAAACGTTTGCAGCCCTTAATGCTTTGCGACGACCAGGGAGCGGCTTTTTCGAAATCGCCGATAAACATTTCATAAAGACGAAGCGTGTCGGCGCCGTATTCGTTGACGATATCGTCGGGGTTAACGACATTGCCGCGTGATTTGGACATTTTCTCGCCGTTTTCGCCGAGGATCATGCCGTGCGAGGTACGCTTTTGATACGGTTCGGGACGGTCGAGGAGCTTGATATCATAGAGAAATTTTGCCCAGAAACGCGAATACAGCAAGTGCAAAGTCGTATGCTCCATACCACCGTTGTACCAATCGACCGGCATCCAATATTTCAGCGCTTCGGGTGAGGCAAGCTCTTTTTCGTTGTGCGGGTCGCAATAGCGCAGAAAATACCACGACGAGCCCGCCCATTGGGGCATGGTGTCGGTTTCGCGACGTGCTTTTCCGCCGCATTGGGGACAGTCGCATTCGACCCAATCGGTGAGCTTTGCCAGCGGGCTTTCGCCGTTTTCGCCGGGCAAATAAGAATCGACTTCGGGAAGCGTCAAAGGCAGCTGTTCTTCGGGCACGGGAACCCAACCGCAAGTGGGACATTCGACGATCGGAATCGGCTCGCCCCAATAACGCTGACGCGAGAATACCCAGTCACGCAATTTATAATTGACTTGCGCTTTTCCGATACCTTTTTCTTCAAGCCAAGCGACGATCGCTTTTTTCGCTTCTTCCACCGAAAGACCGGTCAAAAAGCCCGAATTGACAAGTGTGCCTTCGGCAACGTCGGTGTAAGCCTGTTCGGAAATATCACCGCCGCCGACCACTTCGACCATCGGTACGCCGAATTTTTTCGCGAAAGCATAGTCGCGGCTGTCGTGAGCGGGAACTGCCATGATGGCACCGGTACCGTAGGTGATGAGAACGTAATCCGAAATGAAAAACGGCACTTCTTTGCCGTTTACGGGGTTGATCGCCGCAATGCCGCGCAAACGCACACCGGTTTTCTCTTTCTGATCGGCAAGTTCGGAACGCTCAAAATCGCTCTTTTTGGCGGCTTCGGCTTTATATGCGTCCACTTCGTCCATGTTTTCGATGATGCCGCGCCATTGTTCGAGAATCGGGTGTTCGGGAGACAAAACCATATAGGTTACGCCGAACAGCGTGTCGGGGCGAGTGGTGTAAATATCAAAGCTGTCGCCGTTGGTGGCGGTAAAGGTCACCTGCGCGCCGACCGAACGACCGATCCAGTTTTTCTGTTGGGTTTTTACGCGTTCGATAAAATCGACGGTGTCGAGGTCATCGATAAGGCGTTGCGCGTAGGCGGTGATCTTCAGCATCCATTGACTCTTTTCGGTACGAATGACTTGTGCGCCGCAACGTTCGCAAACGCCGTCCACCACTTCTTCGTTGGCAAGTACGCATTTACAGGAGGTACACCAGTTTACCGACATTTTTTTCTTGTATGCCAGTCCCTTTTTGAAAAGCTGAAGAAAGATCCACTGGGTCCATTTGTAATATTCGGGGGCGGTGGTATTGATCTCGCGCGACCAGTCGAACGAAAGTCCGAGTGCTTGCAATTGACTGCGGAAACGATTTACGTTGCGTTCGGTGACGATCTTGGGGTGAATTTTATTTTTGATGGCAAAGTTTTCGGTCGGCAGTCCGAATGCGTCCCAACCCATGGGGTAGAGAACGTTAAAGCCTTGCATACGTTTTTTGCGCGCCACGATATCGAGTGCCGTATACGAACGGGGGTGACCGACGTGCAAGCCCTGACCCGACGGGTAGGGAAATTCCACCAACGGGTAGAATTTCGGCAAGCTGTAATCGTTTTTCGCATGAAAAGCGCCGGCGCGTTCCCATTCCTCTTGCCAATGCTTTTCTATTTGTTTGAATTCGTGCTTCATGATGTCTTTCTCCTCTATATCTTAAAAAGAAAATACAAAATACCGCAAAAGCCGAAAACGGTCAGTTTTCGGACGGGGTAAAGTCGACCGGTGTTCCTTGTGCCCAAAGCTTTTCGAGTTTGTAAAAGTCGCGTGCTTCGCGCCCGAATACGTGTACCAAAACGCTGTCGTAATCGAGCAATACCCATGTGCCGTCGCCTTGTCCCTCCACGCGGGTAGGTTGGATTCCGCACAGACCGAGCTTGTATTCGACTTCGCCCGCCAGTGCGTTTACCTGTGTGCGCGACGAACCGTTCGCAACAACGAAATAGTCGGCGATGACGGTCTTTTGATTGACATTGATGATCTTGATATCCTGTCCTTTTCGTTCATCGAGAATGTGGGCAATCTTCAGCGCTAATTCACGACCGTTTTCCAATACTGCCTCCTCGGCTTCATCGGGAGCGGGAATGGGGTTTTTGGTCAATTCTTCGCGTGTGTTTTTTTCTTCCATATATGCGGTAGCCTCCGTATGATTCTGATTTTCGATGATCACGCAGTTTGCGCGGCTTTTGCTGTGGGTGATTGGGGGTGTTTGTCGTTATGATGCCGCTCAATTCGACGGCGGCGGGGGTGCGACCGTTCCGTCGCTTCCGTTATCGGTCGCAACAGTTGAATCGGTCGAAGTGTCGTCGAAACCGTTTGCGGGCGTATTGCCGCTTTCGAAACCGTTTACACCGTCGGGCGCAAGATCGCCGTTTTCGCCCGTGTTGTCCGAACCGTTACCGTTTTCGTCTTTATTTTCGCTTTCTTCGTTCGACGAAGAGTCGGTCTTGTCGGTTTGCTCTTGATCGGCGTCCGATGAATCGTTGTCACCGTTCGAGTCGACTTTGGTTTCGCCGTCATTGTCGGAACTCGTCGGCTGTTCGGAATCGGTATCCGAATCGGGGTCGGTCGGCGTGGTCGTGCTTGCCGGCGTGCTCACGCTTGTGCCTTGATTGGAGGAACTTTGCGGATTACGGTGAATGAAGCCGAGGGTGAGTTTGTTGTCGTCGACGTCCTCCATGGTGTGCCCGAAATTTTCGTCGGACGACGTGGTGCTTTTCACCAATTCTTCGACTTGGACGGCGTTTTCGCCCAACGGGCGAGTGAAAATGTTGAAATGTTCATTGACGATTTTCAGATTATCGGCTTTGTTGAGCGAATAATACATGCCGTTATTATAGGGTGTTCCTTGCATATTCAACATGGTGATGCCGGACAGATCGACATTCAGTGCGGGCTTTACGAAACCGAGCGCGTTTTCGAGCGACATGTCGGTATCCACGCAGTCGTAGACGGCTTTCAAAATGTTGTCCACTTTTGTGATCGACGAGAAGCTGACCAGCTTTTTGAAGAATGCCGTCAAAAAGATCTTTTGTGCGTCCAATCGCGCAATATCGGCTTGGGCATAGCCGTAACGGAAACGGACGAATCCTTCCGCCGCCTTGCCGTCCAAATGCTGTTGTCCTTTTTTGATATGGATGTACAGATTTTGAACCGGATCGTCGTAATCCATATTTTCCTGAACGTATACGTCCACACCGCCGACGGCATCGACGATCTTTACGAACGCGTCGGTCGAAACGACGGCATAATAATCGAAATAAATACCAAACGTGCGGCTGATGGTCTCTTGCAAAAGCTCAATGCCGAAGCGGGTACAGAGAGAATCCTGTTTTGTTGTGCCGTCGAGAAACGCTTTCAATTCGGAAAGCTCAATGTCAAGCGACGAGTTATCGCACAATTTTTGCAATTCTTCGTCACTTTTGCCGTTGCCGTTCTTTTTGAGTCGGTTCAGTTCTTGACGCGCCGCCGTGTAGCCGCGGGCGAAAACGGCATTGATCTTGGATGTGTTGCCGTTTTTGTCTTTGACGTACGAATCACGGGGGATCTGTACGGTTGCCGCTTTGCTCTCGGTGACATCGAAAGAAGCGCAGAGGATCACATCGGTATTGAGCGCCACTTTGTCGCGCCCGATGACCAAAATGTTGTAAAACCCGCTTTTCCGTCCGACGGTGTTTTCAAAGTCGGGCAATTCGCCTTCGAAATCGAACATATCGGTACTGATCGAAAGCTTGCCCGAATCGACGCGCTGTTCGGGGTTTTTATCCATATAATGGTTTGCCCACAGGGCGGCACCGACGCCCGCAAGGAGTGCAAGCAGTAAAATGCCCGCAACGATATACAGCGCGATGCGCACGCCACGCGGCAAGCGTTTTTTGGTTTTCCCGTTTTTGCCCGCATGTTTCGGCTCGGGCTGTATTTTCCACGGCTTTTCGGAGGAGCCGTTTTTTTGATTCTTTTCCGCCATGTTGTGCCTCCCGCACGTTAAACCTGCATATTGATCAAACGATGACCGCAGCTTTCGACAAAGCTTTCCAGCTCTTTGTAGCTCATAAATACCGTTGCCGTATTGTCGGCGGGGTGAACGCCGAGCAGTCGGTCGGTCGTACGGAACGAATCGTCGATGACGATATCCGCACGGTGAGCTTCGTCAAACAACACCGCAAGCGGCGTCACCGACCCGCCCGCCACGCCGAGAACGTCGCGCAAGGTTTCTTCGTCGGCAAAGCTTAAGGGCTTTACGCCGAGATAGTGACGAATCGATTTGATATCGGCGGTCTTGTCGCCGTCGAGAATGACGAGGAAATAACGGTCGCTTTTATGCTCTTTCAAGAAAAGATTTTTGACAAGAATGCCTTTTTCGGTCAAATTCACGCCGCAATCGCCCTGCATTTCGTCCATGGTAAAGACGGCGTCGTGCTCATACAGACGAACGGGGAGCGACAATTGTTCCATTCGTTCGAGAACTTTTTTTCGGTTTTCGCTGTTCAAAATTTCCGACATGACGGTTTACCTCCGTTTCGATGTTTTTTGTTCGATTTTCGATTGTTTTTCGGTCGTATCGGTTGCGCGGTTAGACGTTTGTGTTTCGGTTATGAACGCAAATGCGCGGCAAGAAAATCGCGCGCTTCGTACAATTCGCGGCAAATGGGACGGTTCTCGTCGGCAAGATACCGCTCGGTGCGGCAAAGCACGTCGAAAATCACGCGGTCGAGTGCTTCGGTCGCCGTTTCTTTCGAAAGATCGCCGCTTTTTTCGAGGGCGTCGAGTGCCGAAAAAAGATCATCGTGCGCCTTGCGACAGGGTTCGTGTGTGCGCAGTGGTTCGATGTAATCGGCGATAAAGAGAATTTTTTCGAAAAGATCCATGTCGGCATGCCCCGTTGTGTGCGCGTAAATGCTTCGGAATACCCGCGCGTTTATGTGATAGCGTTCGAGGGCAAAATACGCCGAGGCGTACGAATGATAGACCGAGGGGACTTCTTGAAAATTGCGCATAAAGCGCGAAAGATAGGAAAAAAGCTCGGCGTCGCTTTTGCATTTTGTCATATCGTGGCAAAGTGCCGCCATGGCAAGATCACGCAAGCCGCCGGACAGTTCCTCTCCGTAAAGAGGCAGAAAGCGTTTTCCCAGAAGCAGTGACGTGTCGCGCACCGAAAGTGTATGCAACCGTCGCTTTTCGTCGACGAACTGCGCAAGCGCGGATTCGGCAAGTCGTAAGGCCTCATCGGTTGTCGCGGTGGAAAGCTCCCGCTTTTCGTATAGACGATATCGGCGGATATAAGCGGCAACTTCGTCGGAAAGCCCCTTTACCGAGCCGCTTTCGCCGAAAGTTTCGTTTCGCAGTTCGGTGC
>CAYNXA010000103.1:0-6607 GCA_964401015.1 uncultured Oscillospiraceae bacterium | reverse complement strand
TATCTTGCCGGTATGATAGCAGACTACCTCACCTATGACATAGAGATTCTCGCAAGGCAACTTGACTGGGGAAGCAACGTGCAGCGTATACACAAGGTCGCGACAATTCGGCAAATCCGCGCTGATGCCAAAGCACGTATCGAAGAAGCCAGAGTCGCATATTACCAGTTAGATTATCTCCGACAAATGTTCCCTGGAATAGATGATGTTCTTGATATTTCGTGTGACGAACTAAAAACTTTGCAGGAAAATAATAATAATCTTCTGTCGGAACACGATGCTACAAAAGATTACTTGTCAAAGGAAGAATGGAATTCCCTATCCGTTTCCGAACGGAACCAGCTCGCACTGGACCGCTATGTTGCATCCCACCAAAAAAGTAAATGGCAGATTGGTCGTGACTATGAACTGTACGTTGGATATGTATATTCCAAACAAGGATTTCAAGTAAATTACTTCGGCTCCTACAATAAACTTGAAGACCTTGGAAGAGACTTGATTGTTACACGTGGCAACGAAACCGCCATTGTACAATGCAAATACTGGAGTCAGGAAAAATTGATACACGAAAATCATATTGCACAGCTTTACGGCACCACCATTAGCTATTGCTGTGAAAACGACCTTCCTCTCGGAAGCGTAAGTTCTGTCCTTATTACAAACATTGAGCTTTCTGACACCGCCAAAAAGATGGCAGATTACCTCAATGTAAAATACAAGGAAAATTTTGCTCTAAAAAATTTTCCACGTATCAAATGCAATATCGGTCACGATGAAAATGGCAACATCACCCACATCTATCATCTGCCAATGGATCAGCAATACGACATTGTAAAAATCGACCATGTGGGTGAATTTTTTGCCCTTACTGTTGCCGAAGCCGAAGAAGCCGGTTTCCGACGTGCATACAAATGGCATTCTGGAGGCTGACTGTTTTAGCTGTCAACCTCTTTCACATAACAATATGTTACCCGCTTGTTGATTCTCTTCTGGGATTCCTCGGATTTTATTTGCCGGATTATGCAATGCGGATATTACTTTCGCAGAAAAAGAAGGCAACAGCAATTAACTGTTAGCCTTCTTTTTTATCCGGTTGCATTTATTTATAAACGATGCTATTATAAATACAGAATTCTTGCGAATGAAAAGCAGAGGACGGAACGGGCAACCGTCGCCCCGGTTGGAGATGTGGGAATGTCACCCCACCTATTTTCATTCACGACGAATCGGCGGGGAGCTTCGGTTGCCTGCTTTTTTCACTGTAAAGGAGTTTTTCATGTTGATTTTAAAAAAATCAGCATAAAATATTGACAAATAATAAAATACGTAGTACCATGTACTACGAAAGGAGATGATGTTATGGCTTTTTCAATCAGACTTACCGACCAAGAAAAATTGATTGCCGACAGCTATGCAAAATTGCACTCATTATCACTTGGAGAAGCATTTAAGCAGGCATTGTTTGAAAAAATTGAAGATGAGTATGATATTGCAGTAGCAGAAGAGGCTCATACAGAGTATGTCAACAGTGGCAAAAAAAGCCGTCCTATATCTGAGCTTTGGAAGGAACTTGATTTATGACATACGAAGTAGAAACAACAGCACGGTTCGACCGAGAATTTAAGAAACTGGATAGATACACCCAACGCATGATAAAAGCGTGGATTGAAAAAAATATAGTTAGCTGTTCCGACCCCAGACAACACGGAAAGGGGCTGACAGCTAACAGAAACGGTCAATGGAGATACAGGATAGGCGATTATCGATTGATATGTGAAATCAATGATAATGAGCTTATTATACTGGCTTTATCCGTAGGTCACAGACGAGATGTTTATGATTGATAAGCGGTGCGCGCGTAAATAATAACCTCTTGGCAAGAATTATTCGCAATCGAGCCGCTGAGATAAGCGGCTCTCCCACTGCAAAGGAGTGAGACAATGAAAAAGAATATTGAATACTATCTTTCCAAAGGCTTTGACCGCAAAATGGCAGAGTATTTCGCCACCGGTCGCCGGACCATTACCGGCGTTGTTCCGAATGACAACTTCACCCTTACCCTCACCTTCGATAACGGAGAAGTTCGACTCTATGACGTAGCCCCGCTCCTTCAGCCGGATACGGTATTCGCTCCGTTCCGTAACTTAGAGAACTTTCGCCGTGTCTATCTGGACGAAAGCCACTGTATTGCCTGGGACATCAACCCTAATGTTGACAGTAATGTTGTATGGAGCAACAAGGTTGACCTTTGCCCGGATGGCTGTTACGTGGACAGCGTCCCTGTGACCGGAGGTGTTCTTCATGCCTGAACGATGTGCAAATATTATTGATTTGTTGATTGAACAGCGTCACTCCCTCGGAATGACCCAAAAGGACTTAGCAGAAGCTGCTTGTCTGACTCAGTCCGTCATTGCCCGACTGGAAAGCAAAAAAGCTACCCCACAGCTTGATACGCTCTTAAAGGTGGCTGATGCTCTCGGTTGCGACTTGGCAGTAGTTCCGATTGCGGATGCAAAAGGAGTGTGACATGAGTAAATACTTTGAAGATACCATGCAGGGCCTCTTAGAGGCCGTCGAGATTCAGAAGGACAATCTTCCGCTAGTCTCCCGCGAAGGGATGCCGTCCACCACTTACTATGTTACCGAGACGGATGCGGAGCCTTGCATCATCAATGCCCTGGGATATGAAGTGCAGCTTGTGAAAAAGGCTTGATGCTTTTGTTTTCCTGATTTGTTGAACGACCCAACATTTTGGGAGGGGCGTTCAGCTTTTTATCTGGTTGCATTTATTTATAAACGATGCTATTCTGACCGCATAAAAACGCCCCGGTGCGCCAACACCGGAGCCTAACCATACTGCCACTTGGAAGTGCAATACTCTCATCACTCGCATTATAGCACTTCCGCTTTAAAATGTCACGCATTTTTAAGAAGGGAGTGCTATTTTTATGCCTTACTGTGCTTATCTCAGAAAATCCCGTGCCGATATGGACGCCGAAGCCCGTGGAGAAGGTGAAACCCTTGCGCGTCACCAGAAGCGTCTGGAGGAGCTGGCGGAGCGGATGCACCTTGAGCTTCCGGCAGAGAATTTCTTCCGTGAAATTGTTTCCGGCGAAACCATTGCCGCACGTCCGGTCATGCAGGATCTGCTCCGTCAGGTCGAAGCCGGTCTGTGGGATGGTGTCTTTGTGGTTGAAGTGGAACGTCTCGCACGTGGGGATACGATGGACCAGGGACAGGTTGCAAAGTCCTTTAAGCGCAATGGCACCAAAATCATCACTCCCACCAAGATATACGACCCGGACAATGAGTTTGACGAGGAGTATTTTGAGTTCGGACTGTTCATGTCCCGAAGAGAGTATAAAACCATCCGGCGCCGTCTGGATGCCGGACGTGTTGCCGCAGTCAAGGAGGGAAAGTTTATTGCTTCGGTTGCGCCATATGGCTACCGCAAGGTAAAACTAAAAAACGATACAGGATACTCTCTGGAGATTGTTCCGGAAGAGGCAGAGATTGTCCGAACCATTTTTGAGCTTTACACCAAGGGAGAGAACGGGCAACGTGTCGGCACGTTTTCCATTGCTGCACGTCTTGACAATATGCAGGTTTCTCCACGCAACGGCGGTAAATGGGCAAAGGACAGTATACGGGATATTTTAACTAATCCGGTCTATATTGGAAAAATCCGGTGGGGATACAAAAAAGAAACCAAGAACTACGAAAATGGACACATGGTAAAGACCAGACACCGCAACGTGGAATATATGCTCTATGACGGACTGCATGAGCCTATTATTGATGATATCACCTTCCACCTTGCCGCTAAGCTTTTAAAAGAGAACCGGCTTAGTATGACTTCACCGACCCATGCGCTCCAGAACCCGCTTTCCGGTATCGTATACTGTAAGATGTGCGGTCAGCTCATGACACGTCTCGGTTCCGGCAGTCACAATCCCTGCGCTACGCTCAAATGCCCTGCGCGCGGCTGTAAAAATGTCTCTTCTCCGATTTACGTTATAGAAAAAGAGCTGCTGCGAACTCTGGAAGAATGGTGCAAAGAATATGAACTGCAGCTCCCGATACCACAGCTTCCGGCTTCCCTGAATACCAAATACGATGCCCTGAAAGCAGAACAGGCACGCAAGGACACCTTTGAAAAACAGCTGCTAAATACTTATGACCTTTTGGAGCAGGGGCTTTATACACCGGAAATTTTTAAGAGCAGACAACAGCTTTTAAACAAACAGATAGAAGCCTGTGAAAAGAATATTTTGAAACTGCAGAAGGATTATGATGCCGCTGCCGATGTACAGCGTATCCGCACCGGCTTTCTTCCTCTGGTAAAAGAAGTGCTGCACGCTTACCCGGTAACGGAAAACGCACAGGATAAAAATGATATGCTGAAGCAGGTGCTCCGTTCTGCCACCTATCTCAAAGAAAAGCCAAATCCTAAGGGAAAGCGTGAAAACGTAAACTTTGAGCTTGACATTTTCCCGCTCTTATAATTACACATGACCTGCGTGGGGTTACGTATAGCCCCACTCGTACGTCATAATCAGCACATAATCCGCAACCGCACCAATTGCCGGATAATCATGGGACTCATACAAAAGTCCACGCTGCTCCCCGGAGGTTTTCGGCGCAAGCGCTACCACCAAGGGATACCCCTCCGGCTCCAGCCTTGCTTTCAGCTCTGTCAAAAACTGCACGTAATTGTCTCTGTCCTCCGGTAAAATAAATTCAAAATCCACATCCAGACCATAATACCCTTTCACACGCAGATTTTCCAGAATCTGGTCAAACAAACGGTTTTTTGCCACCTCATCTGAAAAAATCCGGCTTGCAAGCTCATTGCTAAAGGTACCATCCGCAGTCAGGGTAGATAACAGCATCAGCGGCGCCACCTGGTACTGCTTTGCAAGCTGTATCACCTCTTCATCCTCAATCCCGATTAAATCCCCGTTTTCTGTAAAGCCGTAGGTAAATAACGTAAGATAGGTAAGATACGGCAATGTTTTTCGTAATATATCCCGGTCAATATAAGGGTAAGCATAGCCATTTACGGACAGTGGTCTTCTCTCCATGTTTGTTACATAATCAATGACAATCGTTTCTCCCGGATACAGCACTTCTCTTCCGTTTAGCGCCGGATTATTCGCAAGCAGCTGCTTCGGACTAATACCATACTGCGCGGCTATCATGGAAATGGATTCTCCCTCCGCCACCGTATGGGTCACATTGGGCTGAAGTACCACAATTGCCTGCCCCGGCACCAGAATACTCTCTTCCGTCAGGGCATTGTCCCGCAAAATACGTTCTACACTGCCACCCGTAGCAGTCGCAATCCCCTGTATCGTATCTCCCGGCTGCACAACATAGATTATCATAGCAACACTTCCAAAGCGTTCTCTCTCTATTCTATGAAACAGAAAAAAAAGAGTTCCCTCTGGGCTTCTTCTCGAAGAAGCTGTCCTGCGCCAGCTCCTAAATTGCTCCGTTACTCTAGTTTTACAATAATAGCGATTCCGTCATAAGCAAGAACTGTTTTTTCAGGTCCGCTTTTCTTCCTCCTTAAGCTTACAGCCGGAACTACACCTATATTATGACTTTTTCCATGCGGCTCTGCAAAGCTCCGGTCTTTTCTCAAGATGGGCAAAGTCATTCAGCCGTTCCAGAGAAAAACATCCTGCAGTCCTGCTATAACTTAATTCTGTGATTGAGGTATGCTCCAGACCGTCTGCAATCCGTAGCATCTGCTCTGCGCCAAGCCCCAGCAGTCCTGCAACCAAAGAACGAATCACTCCTCCGTGCGTTACAAACACCACCGTTTCCACGCCGGACAGCACCGCCTCCTCTACTACCTTAACCGCCCGCGCATATACCTCTGCCGGACTTTCCCCACCAGGCAGCCTGAGATTACTTTCTTTTCTCTCTTTTGCCGCAAAATACTCACAAAAGGTCACTGCATTCTCTGCATCTGCCTTTCCGGTCAGTTCTCCAAAGGATATCTCGTTTAGCTCCTCTCGTACAAGAAACTCTGCTGTTCTGCCAAAAAGAAGCTCTGCTGTTTGTCTGGCACGAAGTAGACCGCTGGTATAAATCCGATCCGGAGCCATTCCGGTAAACCTTTGTGCCAAAAGTACTGTCTGCTCCTTTCCTGCCTCCGACAAATCCACATCTACATTACAAAGAGGGCTGCTTTGCCTTCCGTGTCGTATCAAAAATAACCTCATATATCTGCTCCTGTCTCTTCTGCTCCGGCATACGCCAGAAGCTTTACAGCCTCAGTCACTGATTACATCCCCGAAGTGTTTTTCCGCATACTCGTTAAAATTCTTCAGCTCGCTTCTTTCAATTTCGCCAAAATCATCAATATCACAAATCAAGCGTGCAAACGGAAGCGGCACACGAAATCTGTCCCAGCGCCACGGAAGCGTCAGCATTCCCTTCTTTCGAAAACGTACATATACCACACTTTTTTCCGCCTCATGTGCCAGCATAAACAACAGACGTTTTGGCTTCCGGTATGGACCGTTTGGACCGTCCATGGCTGCTGCTATCGTCATATTTTCCTCTTTACTTGCTTCCTTCAAATCCTTCATAAAGG
>CAYNXA010000102.1:0-6692 GCA_964401015.1 uncultured Oscillospiraceae bacterium | reverse complement strand
TCGCCGTCGTATGCGTCACGGAACGTATACGCCTGTACGCCTAATTTTTGAAACATACTGCTCCTCTTTTCCCGTCGGAAAGACTCCGACGTTTGCAATTGTATTGACAAAATCAGTATAGCATAGGGCCGAGAAAAATGCAAGCTTTTTGTGCGATTTTGCCGAGTTAAATATCAAAATCGAGCGGGACATCGCCATGCTTGAAAGCAAAGGGCGTAAAACCCGTATTCTTTCGCAAAACGGCGCTGAGATATTTCGAATTGCCGAATCCCGCTTTCTCGGCAACCTGCTCGACCGAATAATAGCCCGATCGCAACAGCTCGGCGGCATGAGAAATACGCAAATTGTTGATATAGCGGAGAGGCGTTGTCCCGAACGAAGAAACGAACAACTTTCGAAAATAGGTATCACTCATGCCCGCTCGGCGCGAAAGAACTTCGACCGACAGCTCACGGTCGGTAAAATGCTCATGAATATAATCGACACATTCGGCAATTCGCTTGTCGGCATTATCGCAGTTTCGGTCGAAAGTCTCTCCGTGAAGCGAGGCAAGCAGTTTATAGAAAACGGCGTCACATTCGTAAAGATAGCCGCTTTGTTTTTTCGTCCAAAGGATCAAAAGTTCGGAAAAACGGCTGTCGTAATAGCCGAAATTGCCGGGAGTCAAGCGTTCTATTCGCTGAAGAGGAACGTTTTCGGAGTTCAGAATGTTGAAATGTACGACAAAAAGCTCCTCGTGCTTTGCCGAAAGCGTATAGCCGCAGCCTTTCGGAACGTATAAAACAGCACCGTCGGATACGTGAAACGTTTCGTCTGCGGTGCAAAATTCGGCGTCCCCGCGACGGCGAAAGGATAAAGCGTGATACGGACGGTTGGCGGCGATTCCCTGCGAATTTTCCCAGCTTAAAAAGAGTACGGATTGTATATCGATTTTGAAATCGGCTCGGTCAAAGAACATGCGGCATGCCTCTTTTCGTTTTTCGGTTTGTGCAAACACATTGGTCATACCAGTATACCGCGATAGGGGAAAGATTGCAAGCGGTTTTGTGAAAAAATGTTCGGAAAAATATACTTTTTGTTGGGAAAAGAGGGTTGCAAGCGGGGCGAAAATATGGTATTCTTACGCTATACGGTATGTTGGGGACGGATAGACGGCGATGCCGATAAATAGGAATAAAGGATGGGGGAACGAAACATGACACTCAGAGTAATACAGCCGACAAACGGCGAAAAAGCCTATGCGCTTGCGACCGAAATATTTTGCGACCTTTGTCAAAAGGTTACGGGTCTTGCGCCGGTTGCGGCAACAGGCGACGACGGACAAAGCGATCTGATCGTTATCGGTTCGGACAGCGTAAACGACTTTCTCGCAAACGAAATATTCGAAGGAAAGATCGATTCACTCGGAATCCGTTACGGCACCGACGATTATTGCTTGCAAAGCTATAAAAAAGACAAGCGCTCAGTTTTGGTCTTGGCGGGCGGTCGAGGACGGTCGACCGTGTATGCCGTGTATGATTATTTCGAACGTTTTGCCGATTGCGGATATTTTTGGGACGGAGACGTTATCGGGCATCGCGAAAACTTGCCCCTTTCGGATATTTCGATTCGCGAAAGCCCGCGTTTTGAGTATCGCGGTTTGCGCTATTTTGCCCATCGCGGCTTGCGCCGTTTTCAGGCGGAACATTGGGATTTTGACGATTGGAAACACGAAATGGATTTTCTTATGAAAAAGCGTCTCAATTTCTTTATGCTTCGTATCGGTATGGACGATGCGTGGCAGAGAGCGTTTCCCGATATCGTTCCCTATCCGAAAGACGGGTATCGAAATGTGACCGACGAGCGGGGATACGATGACCGTTCGGATTTTTGGACGCCAGAATATCGCGGAAAACTGCGTGAAAAGGTGATGGCGTATGCCCGCGACAACGACATGATGTCTCCGACCGATTGCGGCACGATGACCCATTGGTATTCGCGTACACCGAAAGAGTTTTTGGCGGCGAAACATCCGAAATTTCTCGGTCAAGCGGACAATCAATATAATGCGTTCGAAACCGGCAAAGTGTTCGATTTTCGCGAAAAAGAATATATGGACTATTATATGCGCCTGACCGAAACCATGGCGGAACAGTATGACCGAAACGACGCGCTTTTTCATTCGATCGGCTTGGGCGAACGACGTATGTATGATGATGACCAAAAGAATTTCAGCTTAAAGCTTCTTTGCTATCGCCGCATTGCGCAAAATATTCGCGAGCGTTATCCGAATTCGAAGTTGCTGTTGGCTTCGTGGGATTTCGTTGGTTGGTGGAAACCCGAAGAAGTGCAAAATCTTATGCGGGAACTTGCCCCCGACCGAACGATCATTTTGGATTATACGTCCGAGGGCTGTGACGAAGAACAGAATTTTACGAATTGGGGACTTGTCGGAAAATTTCCGTGGATCTTCGGCCTATTTCATGCATACGAACCCGAAAGCGAACTTCGCGGACCTTATGACCGAATCGCGAAGCGTCTGAAGATCGCGGCGGACGACCCGTATTGCAAAGGTATGATTTTGTGGCCCGAACTTTCGCACAGCGATCCGATCGTGTTGGAATATCTCTCCGAAAATGCATGGACACCGTTGAAAATGCCTCCCGAAGAATTGATTGCCCGCTATTGTCGTAAACGTTACGGAGAACTTTTCGAAACAATGAACGATGCTTGGCAAATGTTTTTCCCATTTATGAAATTAGGCGATTGGGGCGGCTACAAACGAGAAGAACGGGAGGACGGCAAATTCCGTACCGATGTCATGTGGGAGATTCATACCGACCTTTGGACAAAGCCTCTCGCTGTTTTGGAAAATACCGCCCAAAATGAAAACGATCGTGCCCGCTTTAAGCGTGTTCTTCCCGAAGCGTTGCTTCAAAAAGATGCGTTGGTATCTCTCCTCGAAAAGCTCGCTTTTGTAAACGAAACCGACAGAGGGCTTTTTGTGCGCCGCGATTCGATCGATATCGTTCGCACAATCATCAGTCGTTTCCTCAATTATATTTTGGTTGCTTGCGTATACGATTTCGGCGGCGCTTCGAACAAGATCGAGACACTGGAAAACGCATATGCGCGTCTTTTGGATTTACTTGCCGAGCTGTGCCGTTACGGAGCGGATTTTTCACTGTATGAAAGTTTGCGGGCGCTGGAAAACGCCGCACCGACCAACCCGAATTTCGAAAAAACGCTGAAGCAAAATATCGTCAATGAGTATTGCCGCCAATGTTGTACCGAACTTATCGACGAAATATTTACGCACGAAACGAGCCTTGCTTTCGCATGGCTTCGCAAACGCGACGATTTGACGACGTATCGCCGAAAAGCGGAAAAAATCGAAGCCGATTTTATGCAAAAACCGCTCGCCGATATGCAAAGAAAACCGAACGACAGCCTTGCGACGGTTATGCGCAAAACAGCCGAATCGATTGCTCGGATCGCCGACGTATTAAACGACGCTTGCTGAAAAGCTCCCCGACGCGTCGGCACGTCGGGGTTCTTGGACGATTTCGCATTTTTTTTGCATAATCGTTTGGACGCTTGACACGCGAATAGTTTGCGGCTATAATAAATACGTGTGGTTAGCACAATTTTTTTGGTGACAAAAAGGCTTTTGTCGGGAAAGGTGAAATGCTGTGAAAAATCAAAATATGCTCGGTGTTATGCTCGACTGTTCGCGCAATGCCGTGCCGAATATGAAATCGGCAAAGTATTTTATCGATTGTTTGGAAAAAATGGGCTACAATACGCTCATGTATTATACCGAAGATACCTATGAGGTCGAAAACGAACCGTATTTCGGCTATTTGCGCGGACGCTTTTCGGCAGACGAGCTTCGCGAATTGGATGCGTACAGCGCCGCACACGGTATAGAATTGATTCCGTGTGTTCAAACGTTGGCACATTTGAATGCCATTTTCCGTTGGGAACCCTACTGGAACATCAACGACACGGGCGACATTCTTTTGACCGATGACGAGAATACTATGAAATTTCTCGAAAATATTTTCCGCAGTTTGCGCGCTTGCTTTACGACCGATAAAGTACATATCGGCATGGACGAAGCACATATGCTCGGTCTCGGAAAATATTTGGATAAGCACGGATTCCGCAATCGCACGACGATATTGCTGGAACATTTGAATAAGGTTTGCACGCTTGCCGATCGATACGGTTTTCGTCCGATGATGTGGAGCGATATGTTCTTCCGTCTTGCCAACCATGGCGAATATTACGGTGAACTTACCGACGAGGCGGCGATCGATGCGAAAAAACTGATTCCCGAAAACCTGACACTTGTTTATTGGGATTACTATTCGGGCGACCCGAAACGATACGAAACCATGTGCCGCAGTCACAAGAAACTTTGCGACAAGACGATCTTCGGCGGCGGCGTTTGGACATGGAACGGATTTGCTCCCGATAACACCTACGCTTTGGAAACGACCGAGCCTGCCGTTACCGTTTGCCGCAAAGAGGGAATAAACGATATTTTCTTCACCATGTGGGGAGACAACGGCGCGGAATGTTCGGCATTTGCCGTTTTGCCGACCTTGTTCTATGCTGCCGAACTGTATCGCGGAAATAACGACCCGGCGTCGATCAAGGCGAAATTCAACGAACTTTTCGATGAGGATTTCGACCGCATTTTCGCTATGGAAAAGTTGGATTTTACCTTTAACGAAAGACCCAATCCGGCGCACAATCCGTCCCATAGTTGCAGTTCGAAAGCGGCGCTCTACAACGATATTTTGCTCGGTATTTCCGACCCGATCATTCCCGAGGACGCACCCGAACGGTATGAGGTACTTTGCCGTGAATTTACCGAATCGGCGCAAAAGAGCCGATATTTTGCTCCGCATTTTGCGTGCTTTTCGGCACTTGCCAATGCGCTTTCGCTTAAATCCCGTTTGGGAATCGAACTGCGTGAGGCGTATAAAGCGGGGGACAAAGCGACTCTTTCGACCATTTGCGAAGAAAAGCTTCCCGCTACCGAAAAAGCGGTTCGCGAATTTTTGAAATTGTATCGAGAAGTTTGGATGCTGGAAAAGAAGCCACACGGCTTTGACGTGCAGGAGCTTCGTATCGGCGGCGTGATCACCCGTTTGGAATCCGCTGCACTTCGTCTGCGCGACTATTTGGACGGCAAGGTCGAACGTATCGACGAATTGGAAGAAACACTTCTTCGGGATTATCCGGGGAATAACTGGAGCCGATTGGCAACCGCCAACGTGATTTGAGTACGGTCATGTCCAAGCCGCGCGCTTGATTTAGATGACGGTCGGCGCACATGACACAATATAGATGGAATGTTGGGAGTTTTCAAAGTCCGTTAGAACGAAGAAAACTCAGTTATGTGCAAGCCGTACGCTTAATTTAGATGAATATTGGCGCACATAACAAAAGCCCCGCATAAGCGGGGCTTTGATTTTTATTTCGCCGAAAAGCGTTATCAGAAATCCACTTCGGTGCCGTAGAAGGTACACTTAAAGAGTTTTGCCATCTGTTCGGGGGTAATGCTTCTGGGGTTGGAACCGGTGCAAGCATCGCCGACTGCATTGGCGGCAATCGCATCGAGTTTTTCGAGGAATTCGTCCTCTTTTACGCCGAACTCTTGGATGGTGGCGGGAATGTTCATCGCGCGATTGAAAGAGCGGATCTTTTCAATAAGAGCGTTGACCTGTGCGCGCTCGGAAGTGCCGCCGAGACCGACTCTGCGTGCAATGTCGGCATAACGACGCATAGCTTCGGGTTCATGCGCATTGTATTCGATAACATAAGGCAGATAGATCGCGTTGGCGCAACCGTGCGGAATGTGACCGGTCGAGAAAGCGGCGCCCGTCTTGTGAGCCATCGAGTGAACGATACCCAAAAGTGCGTTCGAGAAAGCCTGTCCCGCAAGACACTGTGCGTAGTGCATTTGTTCTCTTGCGTCGAGATTCTTGTTATACGATGCGGGCAGATAATCGAATACCATTTCGATTGCCTTGATGGCGAGCGGATCGGTGAAAGGACTGTTGAGGGTCGAAACGTATGCTTCGATCGCGTGCGTAAGCGCGTCCATACCGGTGTACGCAACTTGCTTTACGGGCAGACTTTCTACCAGTGCGGGATCGACGATCGCAACGTCGGGCGTGATCTCAAAGTCGGCGAGGGGATATTTAATGCCCTTGGCATAGTCGGTGATGACCGAGAATGCGGTTACTTCGGTTGCCGTGCCCGAAGTCGAGGGGATCGCGCAGAAATGCGCTTTGGTACGAAGTTTTGGGAAATTGAAAGGTGTGCAGAGAGCTTCGAAGGTCGTATCGGGGTATTCGTAGAATGCCCACATAGCCTTTGCCGCATCGATTGGCGAACCGCCGCCGATGGCAACGATCCAATCGGGCTGGAATTCCGTCATGGCGGCGGCACCCTTCATAACCGTTTCAACCGACGGGTCGGGTTCAACACCCTCGAAGAAAGTTACTTCCATGCCCGCTTCTTTCAAATATGCTTCGACTTTGTCCAAAAATCCGCCCTTGCGCATCGAGCTGCCGCCCGAAACAACGATTGCTTTCTTGCCGGTCAGATTCTTCAAGTTTTCCAAAGAACCTTTGCCGTAGTACAAATCTCTCGGTAATGTAAATCTTGCCATAAGTATTTCCTCCCAAAATGGA
>CAYNXA010000101.1:0-6709 GCA_964401015.1 uncultured Oscillospiraceae bacterium | reverse complement strand
GCTGTCCGCCGTGGCATATTCGTTCCGCGTAGCGGTGAAATCGATGGTTTCGCTCGGAGTAAAGGCAAAGAGCGTTGCCGCCAAATGACTCCAGTGTCCGAACGCGATGCGGGACGGAAGTCCCGCACCGGTATGGATCGTATACGCAACTACGGAGGGTGCGTACGGGTCATCGGTCGCATAAAGCGTTTGCGGCACATCGGTATCGGTAATAATCCTTTCCGACGTGACCGTTTGCGCATCGTTATCGGCATCGGTATATTGATAGTATCCGTAATCTTGACTGCCGAGGCAGGTATCCAACAGTAAACGCGCCTGTACGGGGACGGCACTTCCGCTTTCGTTCGTTACGTCAACATGGATTGCCACCATGCCGGATTCGGAAGAATCCTGTGATGCCAAAGATATGGTTTGCGTGAATGTCAATCCGTCCACCGACCATATTGCCGAAATGCTGTCTCCCGCCGTCGATTTTCGGACATCTACATCACTGCTGCCCGAATAGCGGCCGCCGAACAGATACTCGACAGCGGACTCGTCGTTCCCCACACGAAACGAAAGAAACGAAGTATCGTACCGACCGTCATGATACAACAGGTCTTTATCGTTATCGGATTTTTTCAAGCGGTCGCCCTCTACGGTCGTTATGGTAAAACCGCCGTTTTTCTTGGAAACCGAAACACGAATGTATTCGTCCTCCAACGTTTCGGTCGTCGAAAGTGCTTCGGAAATTTCCGCCGCCATTGTCGTTATCGCCGTTGCCGGCACGATTCCCAACGCCATTGTCGCGCACAAGAGCAACGAAAGAATTCTTTTTTTCATATTTTCCTCCGTTTATCGTTCGATATAAAGACGGATACATATCGTCTGTCGGCTTTGCGTTGTGACAAGCAACGTATAATATCCGTTGTCCGTAACGGTAAATTTACCGTCATCGTCGAATTCCAAAGAGCTTGCGGACAGATATTTCATCTGACCGATACCGTATATTCCCCGTCGCGCTTTAATCGCATACGGTTCGTCGCCGTTGTTGCGCAACGTCAAGCGATGTTCGCCGGGTGCGAGAACGGCGGTGGAACCGGGTAAAACAAGCTCGTTGTCGATTTGAATACAAACGGTGTTTTTGCCGATGACCTGTACGAAACGATCGGCTGTTGTTTTGTTACCCGCCTTGTCGGTTACGGTATACGCAACGGTGTATACGCCGCTCTTATTCAAATTCACGTTAGTATCATCGATATGCGCGTCGGCTTTTAACGTTGCGGTGTCGGTGACATTATCCCACACGTTAAAACCTTTGTCCAGTTCTTGCCGCAAGGCGTCCTCGTCACTGTCTTGCAAAACATAGATCGTATTGGTATCAAAGCTGAGGGAGGGCAATACTTTATCGATCGTGCCTACCGTAATCGTCGTATAGCTTTGATTGCCCGCAAGGTCGGTAGCGGTCACAAGATACGAACCGTTGTCGTCAAATGTAATCGCCTGTTTCGTATCTTTCGCAAGACGGTATGCTTTTTTGTTTACGGTAAGGGTGGTGTCCTCATCGGTCGCAATATTCACCGTGACGCGGTTGTTGCTCTCGTCTCGATCGCTGACGGTGATAACGGGAGCGGTGCGATCGATATCGGTTATTGTTATGTTTTCGACCGTTACGTTGCCCGCGTGATCGACAAATTGTACCGCATAGGTGCCGTTGGCGCTGAAAGTCAATTTCAAAGCGTCGTCGCCGTCGAAGTATTCTTTATAGTGCGTACCTTTCACAGTGGTTTCGGTGGCACCGTAATTGGGAGATGTTACCCATTCGTCGGCTTCAAGAACCGTCTCCACGGCATACGGTTTCGAATAATCGTTTTTGTTTTCGTCTTTGCGATACAGTTTCTTTACTGTCGTTTCGATAGTCGGTGCCGTTTTATCAATATTCAGGTAGGCTTGTAAAACTTTTGTCTCGCTCTTTCCGTTGGGCGCCGTAGCGGTAAATGCCAGCTCGCCGTCATAATAACCGTGATAGGTAACGATAATTCTTTCCGGGAAAGATTTGATCTCCACCAATGCTCCGCCGTTCGGTTCGGATATCACATGCGGGTTGTTTGTCGTCGAAGCGCCCGCCGACAACAATCGAATCGGATTCTCGCTGTCGCCATTGACAACAAGCTCCAACGCGTATAACGTTTTATCACTGTCGATGAGTGCGGTAACGTCGGTATTCACAAAATCCACCGTCGGCTGTGTTTGATCGATCACGTTTTCCTTTTCATCGGTTTCCGGATCGTAAGATTCATATTGGAGCGCCGGTGACCAAGTGACGGTCAATTCGGGCGGCATGGTATCCAAATTCGAAACGACATGCTTCGCCGTGCCGCGATTGCCCGCACGATCGTAAAAGACAAATTCCACCTCTCCGTTCGTCGTCGCTTTATATTGATAACGATTGGCGGCGATACCGCTCTTGCTTGCCGCGGTCGGCAAAGATAACGTAACGTCACCCGTGGAAGCGTCTTGATCGTCCGTATCGGAAAGGTCGATCACCAGCATTTTACTGTAAAGGTCGGTTGCCTTTTCTTCGGTTATATTGCCTTTGGGTGCCGTCGTATCCATTTTGCCGAGCATAACCGGCGTAACGGAAAACTCAGTCGTGTGCGGTTCATCCGCCTTATCGGTCACGGTAACGGTAAACGGAACGGCTTTGGAAACGGTAACAATGTTACCGTTCAGGGAAATACCGTCCACTTCGTCGGTTATCGAAACGGTATAGTCGGATTCGTCGGTAACCTTCAATATCAACCGATATCCCTGCACGTAATCAAGGGCGGTAAAGGTTTCGTTCGTGAGATTGGTCGTCGTTGTTCCTCGAACGGTGAAGCTCTCTTCATGGGTGTAAGAGTCGTACCGCTTGGTATAAACGCCGACATTAACGAGCGGTGCCAAAGTATCTTTTTTCGGGCTTGTGAATGCCGTCAATTTTAATCCTTTCGGAAGTTTCGCTTCCGCTCTGCCTTCATTGCCCATATCATCGGTATACGTAAACGTGATTGTTCCGACGTTTTCATAGTTTTCGGGCGTAAAGGTAAACTGCCCGTCGTATTTGTCGGTTGCCGTTACGTTGCGCGAAGTCTCGTAGGTCACGACCACGTTGCCGACAACGGTTTTTCCGCTTCCGGTAAAGCTTTCCAGCTCCTCATATGTATAGATGTTGCCGTCGCTCTTTACAAAATAATTGACTGTCGCTGTGGGCGCGGCTTTGGCAATATTGTTCACATGAACGGTTTGACGGAAAACATAATTGTTGGTAGTACCCGCCATTGTCACCAATTCACTGTATCGCACATCGTAAGCTCTTACTTCGTATTCACCGTTTTCTTCGATCGTTACGGTACGTGTTTGGGACGTCGCGTCGTAATTGTATTCGCTCCACGACAAATACGATTGATAAAAACGTCCGCCGTTAATGTCAAAGCTTGATGCCGTTTCAACCGTTTCGGTACCGTTGTAGTATCCTTGCGGGATAAGAATCGTATCGTTGGAAGCTCCCACGCCCGATTTGATAAGCCACAAGCCGTCGGCATCATCAGCGGGGGTTTTCAAGGCAGCGGTCATGAAAAACGGTTCTTTTGTCAATGCCGTTTCCGACTGCGTGAGAGTGATGCTCCAATCCTTGCCGTCCTTATCGGTAAAAGCGTTCGAAAGATCGACGTTTGTTATCAATTGTGTGCTTCCCGTGACGTCGCGCAAGGCGATATCGTAAGTGCCGTTCGCGATAATGGGGAAAGCTCCCGTCCATTCGTTTTTATAACCTTTATTGTAATAATCATCGTCCGCTTCGACCCATGCCCAGCTTTCGATCGGCATGATCGGCTGACTGAAGGTAAGTTTCAAACCTTCTTTATTTAATGCATACGCCGTTACGGTCGGCGCTTGGTAATTCGGCTTCGCCGTCACCTTTTCGGTTCCGATATGACCCATTTCGTCGACAGCTGTCAGCGCAAGCCCCATGTCGGAAAGAGCTTCTCTGCCCGACAGGAACACACCTTTGATCGTCACGGTGAGATAATCCTTATGTTCTTCGATCGGATTTAAGGGATGGGCGTTCGAATCCTTCTGCACAGTCACCGCATAAATACCCGTGGCGCTCGCCGACTCGCCCGTATTCCACGTATAGGTTTGACGTTTGGATTTATCTTCCGTAAGATCGTCTATCGAGAAGGTAAAGGTTTCGTTACTGTATTCCTTATCAAACCCGACCGTTATTTCGGGGGAGATTGCGCTTATGCCGTTCAAATCGTCACAGATTTTTGTTGTCAGCGTGTAGGTACCGTCCTTATGATCGGTAAATGTCGTGTATTCAAAATACGGCGTTCGGTTGCTGACGTATGCGTTTTTCGATGTCCACGCACTACCGTAAGTATTCACGGTGAATACGCGATAATGCGCCCAGTCTTGCGCCAATGAGCAACGCCAACCGCCTTTCGTCGAAAGCGACATGGGAATCAATTGGTACTCGTCGGCATCTTTTACGTGTTTCCAGTCCACATCGTTCGAATAAGCGAAAGCAAAGACTTGCGCATCGGTAACGGCAAGAGCCTTGTCGCTCGGCGTAAACACCAATTCGGACGATTCGCTGTCGATCGAAAGGGTTCCGTCCAAATGCTGTGTTACGGGTTTTATCGTAACGCTTGCTTGCGCGGTTCTGCCGTTGGCATACGCTTTTTCGATAATCACTCTGTTTTCCTTGTCGGATTCCAACGTGATAAGACCGTCAATTTCTTTATCCACGGTAAATCCGCCGTGCGAATTGGTGATTTTTTGCGCATCGCCCTTATTTTCACCCGGAATCAACGTAACAACGTTATCTTCCGCGCCCTCGCGCCACATACGTATCAAATACAGCCCCGTCCAAGATACATTGCCGGATATCGACGAGGACAAAAGTACCGGTTCTTTCTCGGTTGGGGAGGCTATGGTGATATCGTATTGACTGTTGGAAGCACTTTCGTTGTAGAACATGTTACCCGCGTCGGCTTCGCTTGAACCGAACACATCGCCGCCGTTTACCGACAAATACAAAATATTGTCGGTGCCGACGGTATACGTCCGATCGGCATATACCGTATCCATTGCAAAAATATCAAACACTTGCGTGTTATACAACGAGGATATGCCGTAGCCAACCGTCTCAATCGAAAAGTTTTCGTCGGGTTCGGTCGCGTCGACAACAAATTCCGACGTTCTTTCGCTTAATTTTCCGTAAGGAACGGTCAGCACACTGCGATTGCTCTTGTCAGCATCTGCCGTAAAATACAGTTGCAACTCGATTTTGTAAACGCCGGTTGTATAGACGGCATCTTTATCACCGTAAAGGGCACTTGCCGCCGGAATCGTTACCGTTTGCGTAAATCCGTCGCTTGTTGACGCGAAGCCTTGGATCGGGACGTTGTATGTATTGCCGTTCGATTGGTTGGTCAAAACAATTCTGCTGTTTTGTCGGTCGATGTCTTTACATCCCCAGCCGTTGTTATCTTTCGGAATCGTGATCGTCAGCTTCACTCCTTCGAGCGTCGACAACAATTCTTTGGAGCTGTCCCATTTTTGTGCCATGATTTCCAGCCAATTGCTTCGAAAACTTTCGTAAACGGTTGCCGTCAAATTGTCGGGGCTGAGCAATTCGATATATGATATATCTTGTATGCCTGCTCCCTTGTAGCAATAATTTGCCGACGGCTTGTCGCTCGTCACTTTCAGGGTATAGGTTTCGGAGTTGAATGCATACGAGTCATCGCCTACCGAGACAATGGAATTCACGCTGCCGGAACTGTTGTAATTGCCCGAAAGCACCAATTTATCCTTTTTACCGGACAATACCGTAACGGTCAAATTACCCGAATATGCACCGTTCGCAATATTGCTCAAGCCCGTATCGTAGATATCGGTTCCGAAAGTATATTGACCGTTATCCCCTTTTGTCAGATCGGTATAGCGTGCCCAATTGTTGACGTACGATTGACCGAAGATGTCCATGTCTTGCGAAAAATCATTCTTCGTCACCGCAAGCACGTACATTCCTCTTGCCGTGTCAACCGAAGTCACGTCCTTTGCCGCAATCATAAAGATCAAGGCATCGTCGTCGCCCAAAGAGGTAATTTTTGTTGACGCGCGCGTTTGGAAATCCGTATTGTATTCCAATCCGTACTGTGCTCCGGTAAGATCGTAAACATATTGTCCCAAACCGATTGGTTCGCTTGGGTTTTTGGCGGTCGAATTATCGTTTGCTTTTACCCAAAGATACCGCGAAAATGTCGAATCTATCGGCACTGCTTGCGGCTTCGTATAGACGGTCACGGTTTCATCGGCAGTTTGCGTATCGATGCCGCCGCCATTTTGCCAATCGGATTCGGTCATTGGTGCCCGATCGGTATCGGTCCAAGCATAGAACCACTCGGAAACACCGTGAACGTCGTGCAGTTTTATTCCAGCCGTGAGTGAACCGCTGCCGTCGACATCGCCGCTCAGTTTTCGTATAATGCTTCCCGCTTCGGCGGTCGGCGCGATATTGTCGATATACCACGTAAAATCGCCGTCATCCACAGACAGCGTTTCGGTTTTTACGTTTCCGGCATAATCTTCTGCCGAAACGATCAACTTACAGTCGCGCAAATCGAAATAGGTTTCTCCCGCTTTCGGTCGAACATAAAGGCAAACGTCCGATGTTTGTATG
>CAYNXA010000100.1:0-6758 GCA_964401015.1 uncultured Oscillospiraceae bacterium | reverse complement strand
CTTTATATTGTGGAACTTCACCTTCGTTTGTTTTCATTTTCTTTTGCAAAAAATCAACCGTGAATTTCTTTTGAAGTATATACGTCAAGATTACTTTTGCGAAGAAATCCGTTCATGACCGCTTCGAACGCCCCAAGCTTTTGCGCCTCATCCAGCAAAATGTAGTGCATTTTATCATCCGTGATTTGAGGTCGCAACCAATTCAAGAATTTGGACGGGTCGGCTTTTCTGTCTGCGCGTTCATTGTCCAGAACGAGCGGATCTTCCCCGATCTTCAGCAGATCGTCCGCCGAATCGAATGCGAAGCGGATAATATGATCCTTCGAATTTTTTTCCGAAATCAGGTGATTATAAAACAAAGTGCTAAGCAAATAGGACTTTCCGCTTCTGCGGATGCCGGTAATCACTTTAATGAATCCGTTGTGTTTTCGGGCAATAAGTCTGTTCAAATAAACGTCTCTTTTGATTTCCATAAAGCCTCTATCTAATATTTTTGCCGAAAGCGGCAATTTTGATAGATATATTATACAACAACCGATTGGAAAATGCAATAGGCGCAGCACGGTTTTTGCCGCGGATATTTACCGTTCGGGTTCATCCGCCACGATTTTTTCGATTTCGACGTGATCGTACGGCACAAGGCGCACCCGCGCGTTTTGGGGTGCCGAAACCGACAAGATATACGGGCTGTCGTCGGCGCGAATCGAATAAAACGAGGTATTGTCGAACGCTTCGATTCGGTTGGGACGAAAGGTACCCGTTTCCTCGCCGATTCGCTTAAACGTGCTTTCCTTTCCCGTCCAAGCACAAGCGGTAAAAAGGGCTTGCCGCGCGGGTGGAAGCGTATCGCGCTCTGTTTTTTCGCGGTCGGTTAAGATATGGCGCACGAGTTTTTCGGAAAAGCGTTCGGGGCAAAAGCCTTCGACATCGATTCCGACGGGACGATTTGACACCGCCGCCGCGACAAGGTTTCCCGAATGGGACAGCGAAAAGTAAAAGCCGTCGGCAACCCATTTGCCGCTCGCTTCTTTTCGAATCTTCGCGTCGCGCAGACGGAGACCGTAAGAAGAAAAGACGGTATCGTCCAGCAGGCGCCAAGAAAAGTATTTTTGGCATCGCACGTGCGGATTTTTTTGTGCTTCGATCTCTCGCCGCCGCTCGGTCGGGAAAATGCCCGACGAATCCGAATCGTATTTTTCAAACGGAATTTTCGCCAGACAGACCGTCACATTCGGCATACGCTCGAAAAACGCCGAAAATTGTTCGGTTTCGGGGGCGATAGGACGGTCGAACACGCACTCGCAAACAAAATGTTCGCAATTGTTGCGCACAAAATCGTATCCCCTTTCGCCGATTCGCGACAGGGCACGAATGCATACCGTTTCGGGTGCAAGAGGCGGAGGGTCGTCGGGCGTGACAATGCCGACAAAAAGCGTCCGTTCACCGCAAAATTCCGCAAGAGAGCACGCGGAAACGCACACGCTCGCGGGGTCGGGACAAGGCAACATATCGGCGCTTCCGAACTGCACGACCGTTTCGTTCCCGACATACACACCGTAATGAAAAACGCCTTTCACGCGAATTTTCACGATGCTGCCGCGACATACGGTTTCATCGTTTTCCCGTTTTTTCCATTGCATATACGTTCACCGCCTTTCGCTTTTTCGTTAAACTTTCTTGCCTATCGGGCACACTTCGGAATATCTTGTACAAAAACGACGAAAGCGGACGACGTTTCCGCCGTCCGCTTAAAACCAAAACCGTTGGGATCCGAATGCAGAACCGAACCGAATCGAATCACAGTTGGGAATCGGCGTTGATACTTTCGCCGCTTTGCAGTTTTTTCGCATCCGACAAGATCTTATTTACGACGTCGACACTGACATAAAATTCACCCTTGCCGTCGACCGTATAAAAGCACTTGCGCGTGGTTTGACGATAAAAGTCATAGCGTGTTTGTATTCCGTCACGCGTTTCGATCGTAAAAGCAAGCGTCCAATCGTCGGTTGCCGTCGAATCGGCATATCCCTCCATCGACGCCATCAAAAGTACACGATAAAACTGGCGGAAATTATAGGTATCGACGGTTTTCTCGGCAATCTCCGCCGTAACGATCAAGTCACTGCCCAATCCGTCCAACCGATAGCTTTCTTCGCCGTCGTCGGTCGAAACGATGATTCGTGACACATGGTCGATATTCATACCGAACAAGGCGGGATTGATAAAATTCACAAGTTCCCAATTCAAGAACGGAAAACTTTTTTCAAGACTTACGATCCCGATGAAAGCAAATTCCGAGCTTAATACGTAAATAAGGCCGTCACCGGTGCTTTTTCCGAAATAAATGTGGCGCGTCTTTCCGTCCAACGTATATTCCAATTCGTACGACGGGCGGGTAAAGCCGTAAAACTCCAGATTTTCGTCGGTGATCTCGGTCGTAACGATCGAATCGGCGCTCGGCGAGATGAGACTGCGCAAGACCGTGTCGTAATTGACATCGGAGGGCGTATAGGACGCGGGATAGGTCATGCGATAACTGCCGTAGATATCCCATGCCGTTTGCTCTTCTTCGGGCACAAATTCGATGCCGACAAACGGATACAGATCTTTATAGAGCGTAAACGATTCGGTATAATAGTAGCGCGTGTTGTCAAGCGGGGTGGCAAGCACAGTCGAAAGAAGGGCATTTTTTTCGCAAAAGAGTTTTTCGATACGTTCGGATACGGTGAAGATCGCGTTGTTTTCCGCCTCTTGGGCATAATATCCGTCGTCGGCTACCGTTTTATCGCCGATATACAAGGTTTTTCGATTTCCGTTTCGGTCGGAATATTCGACCGTATAGGGACTGTTCGTTCCGTCCAATCCGTAATTTTCGGGCGAAAGCGGGTCGTCCAAGCGGCTCGACACCGATAGAGTCGACAAGCTCGAAACGACCGACGTAAAGGTATCGTTATAGGGGTTGGCTTCCAGTCCCTCCAGCAGTAATCCGTCGGTCAGCGAATCGTAATAAATCGAATACAGAACCGCGCCGTTTTTGGATACGGTCAGCCGTTCGACCGTATCTTCGGACGCATTTTCGAAAACAAGCTCGGTTTTCACGGTCGGGGTGTTTGTCCCTTTTTTTTCCTCATCGTCCCCCATCTTCGAAAAGACGAACGCATACAGCAAGGCAAGAACCAAAACCAACGCCCCGCCGACGATGAGAAGAATTTTATTTTTTTTACTCATAAACGTTTTCTCCTGATAAACACGGCGATTCCCAAAAGCAACACAGCGGTTGCCGGAACGACCGCCAGTCCGACGGTTACACTGCGGAAAGTGCGGGTGCCGATACCGCTGACAGCATCGTCCTCAAACAAACGTGCCGAAATATCGATCGGAACTTTTTCGGTGCCGACGATCTGCAAAATGCTGTATACAAGGTCGGCGTTGGCGGTCGACGAGGTCATGTCGGTATGGATAAAGTCGACCGAGCCCGACACGAACACGTGCGCATATTTTTCGTATTTGCCGTCGGGATAATCCATAAAGGTCGACATGGCAAGCAAGGTTTGCGTGCCCTCGGCTAACTTTCGTTCATCGTTCATGACACGTGCCGACGAAGAACTTTGCAAGATCGGCGATACGGTGCGGCGGGACGCTTCCGAAAGATAAAGAGGCGTTGTATTGCTCATGACCGTGCGGGCGGACGAGGTGCCGACGCGGCGAGTCACTTCATAGGAATACGGGTGATTTTCCGAATCCGAAACATAGCGGGCAATGATACTGCGGCCGTCGACCGTTTCGGAATTGCCGTCATCTTCGACCACTTCGCCCGCATGGAAATCGATACCCCATTCGGTCGACAGATATTCGGACAATTCGGGCAATTCTTTCGTCGTATTGTTGACCAATACGAACAAATTGCCGTATTCTTTCAAATAGCGGTCTAATTTTGCGATTTCGTTTACTTTGCCGCTTTTTTCGGCGTCATAGCCGTTAAAATCTTTTTGGGGATTGTTGATAATCACAAGGCGCGTATCGGCGGGAATGTCTTGGGTGGCAAGGTCTATGGTAAGCAACGATTCGTCGGTATCATAGCCCGCATTGACCAAAACTTCCACAAGTCCCGACGAAATTGATTCATCGTGTCCGTAGATCAAGGCGATCTTATCTTCCGCCGCTTTCGTTACCGCCAGAATCGACGCGGTAAAGCGCATTTCGCCGTTAAAGCCCACATAACGACTACCGTCGGAATTGACAACGTAAAAGGCATCGCGGGTCAATTTTCGATATTTGGAAGCGTCGGGGCAATGAACGATGACATCGGTCGAATTGATTTTGGTCGACGTCGTGGCGCGGAAAGCGGAAAGCTCGTTGCCGCGGCGTTCGTTATCGATGAATTTTACCGACAGATTCGAAAACTCCGTCGCATATTTTTCGGCAAGCATGACGATACGCAACATGGTCGAATCGCTTACCAATTTATCGCGATCGCGACAAAATATGATTTCGACGGGCAATTCAACCCCGTTCAAAAGTTCACGCGACGATTCGCCGATTTCATAGCTTTGTTCCGCCGTCATATCGACATACAGACAGAATTTCGAATCGATTGCCGAAACGATCGCATTGAGAAGTAATACAACGGCAATAAAAATGCCCGTAAAGGTTACCGCCACCGAACCGTATTTCAGGCGACGGTTGTCCAAGAATTTTTTCATGAAAATTTCCTCCGATCGTCGTCAATTCCAACGACGCATTTCATAAATGCGCGTGGTGAGGAACAAGAATATGACTATCAGACTGACAAAATACAAAACGGCGGGTAAGGAAAAAATGCCGCTCGTAAAATAGGAAAAGCGGTCAACTACCGAAAACCATTGCAAGATCCGACGGATAACCGGCGTCTTGATAAAAGACGACAGCAAAAAGATGGCAAGCATAAGCAAGATCACACCGAAGGTCGAAACGGCGGCAATCACCTGATTTTCGGTCAGCGACGACATAAATACGCCGACGGCGATAAAGGCGCCGCCGATCAAAAGAATTCCGACCGACGAGCCGACAATGAGTGCCGAATTCAAAGGTTTGCCCGAAACGGCGGCAAGCGTCGAAAAATTTATCACGCAAGACAGCACGAACGAACCCGCAAATACCGTAAACGCCGCCAAAAATTTGGCAAAAACGATACCGAAAATGCTGACCGGTGCGGTGAGAAGCAATTGTTCGGTTTTTGTTTTGCGTTCTTCCGAAAATTGTTTCATGGTCAAAAGCGGGATCATAAACGAAAACAAAAACAATATGGCAACAAAATATGCCGAACTGCTGACCGTACGCATCCATACCGTCGTAAACGAGAATAAAAGTCCCGAAAAGATCCACAATACGGCGGTAAAAATATAGCCGATCGGCGATGTGTAATACGCCAGCATTTCACGCTTATATATCGGAAACATGTTTTTCCCCTTTCCCCTATCACGCTTTATCGGACGGTTGTGCCAATATCGACAGGAACACATCCTCCAAGTTTGCCTGTGCCGATTCCAAACCGATAATCGGGAAACCCGCCTGTGCAAGAGCAAAAAACATCGGTTTGCGCACGGCGATACCCGCGTCGGCTTCCACCAGATAGGTATGGCTATTTTCCTCGGCTTCGCCGAGCATATCGGCATAGGTCACGCCGTCAAGCGACCGCAACACGCGGATAACCGCCGTCGGGTCACCGCAGATCTTAGCTTGGAAACGTCGGGTACCTTTCACGGCTTTGCCGATATCTTTCGTCAATTCGTCGGCAACGATACGACCTTTATCGATTACGACGATACGGTCGCAGACCGCCTGTACTTCGGGCAAAATATGTGTGCTGAGAATAATGGTGTGTTTTTCGCCCAAACTGCGGATAAGATTTCGAATTTCGATGATCTGCTTCGGGTCCAATCCGACCGTCGGTTCATCGAAGATCAAAACCGGCGGATTGCCAACCAACGCCTGTGCGATGCCGACACGTTGACGATATCCTTTCGAAAGATGCTTGATCAATCGTCCCGACACTTCGGTCAGCTGTACCACGCGGCAGATCTCTTCCAAATGTTTTTCGCGGTTCAAGGTACAGTGCTTCAGATTATAGACGAAATTCAAATATTCTTTCACCGTCATATCCGAATAAAGCGGCGGTTGTTCGGGCAAAAAGCCGATGCGGCGCTTGGCTTCGAGCGGTTTTTCGAGAATATCGACTCCGTCGATCTTTGCCGTTCCGGAAGTGGCAGACAAATAGCCGGTCAAAATATTCATGGTCGTACTTTTTCCGGCACCGTTCGGACCGAGAAATCCGACGATCTCCCCCGCATTGACGGTAAACGAAATGTCGTTGACCGCATACAAGGTGCCGTATTTTTTGACAACATTGCGTAATTCAATCATAATGTAAACGAACGAATCCTTTCTCGGTAACGCGTGCCGCTCACTCAAAAGCACACACGTACCCAAACTACCGAACAGTATACACCAAAAATATGAACATTCATTGAATATCGGCAAAAAAACTTATTCTGCCTTATGTGAAAGGTGCGTAATTCTTTTCCGACAAGCGACACCTGTGCTTTTTCGCGGGACTTTTTTCGTCCGACGCGTTTCGTTCTCTTGACAAAATCACGTTTTTGTTATATCATAGTAGGCGGCACAGTCGATTCGTATGCCCTCGTAGCTCAGTTGTATAGAGCGATCGCCTCCTAAGAGTTAGTTATAGCAATCGCCTTTTGACGAAAAGTGATTGACAT
>CAYNXA010000099.1:0-6821 GCA_964401015.1 uncultured Oscillospiraceae bacterium | reverse complement strand
TTCGAAAATCTCGGAAGTCATGCATTCATTTGTTTGCTCGGCAAATGCCGATGTAGTCATCGGCACGGAAAGCATCAATGCCGCAGTCATCATAGAAAGAATATTTTTCATAAATATAACCTCCTTTCTTTCTATGGGTTAATTATACATCAATGGAAAAACGAATGCAAAGGTAGTATATTCCCCTATCGGAACGCTTTTCCACCAGAAGAAACAGGTGGAAAAAATCGATAAAAAATCGCCGAATATTCGGCATTTTTTCAAAACATTTCCAGCAAAAATCGGGAACAAAAAGAAAGCCGTGTTTGGACAACACCGCGCAAAAAGAACCCAAACCGCTTATTTTCGGTTTATTGCAGACTTCGGGATCGAAATTCGATATTGTCTGTGCCTATGGCATAAAACAAACAGGAGCAAATAACCGCTCCTGTTTGTGAATTTATTGAATATGTTTCAGTGTTTGTTTTACGCAGTTTGAAATTTTTACAGTTCCGACACCGAATATAGAAGTATGTAACGTATCTTTTACTGGCTTTTTCCAAACACCCTCTATACTGTCTATTCCCTTTGCCATTCCCAACACAGAACCGACAGTCGCACCGTTGCAATCCGTGTCAAAACCGGTTTCCACCGCCATGCAAACGGATTTTCCGAAATCGCCGTTTCCGTAAAGAAGAGCGGAAACAACAATCACGGCGTTTGATATGGTATGGCACCAATCATGACCCGAATATTCATCATAGCGGTTATGAATATTTGCAAAACACTCTTCCTGTGAAAGTCCATTTTCGAAATCCGACAAAACATCGGAGACAGCCTCGTACAGTCTGGAACTGCAAGGAATCTGTGCAAGACCGCCTAAAACAATATCTTTGATATTGTCAGTACAAGCGGCAATTGCCAGCATTGCTGCCACGAACATTTCACCGTATACACCGTTTTTCACATGGGAAACGGACGCATCGCGAAATGCCATTTCGGCGGCAATTTCCGGATTACCGGGATTGATATATCCGAAATAATCCCCACGAATCTGTGCGCCAATCCATTCTCTGTACGGATTTTTATATTTGGCGGATTCGGGCGGTTCGAATCCTTTGACAAAGTTGCAGTACGCTACGCGCTCCGCCGTGCAATAGGCATCTTTGCTTTGCAAAGTAAGCCATATCCGCGAAACATCATAAGCGGAAAAATTCCTGCCGTATTTTTCGATTAGCTGTTGCGCCAGCACAACATAATTTGTATCATCATCCACTGGCATACCATCAACCTTATCCGCATAACAACGATTTGCGAATCGAAATTTATATTTGTTCAATATATCGTCATTCAAGTCGCTGTGCAAAATATATCTATGCATAGGATAATTATCCGTTTCTTTCAGAAAAGGAATCAGTTCGTCCGTTCGGATTCCTTCAACCGTTTTACCCAAAAGGCATCCGCAAATTCGTCCCATCCAAGCTCCGTAAATCTTCTTCTCCAATGATTCTTTACGGACAAACGTCGGCAGTTGAACGCCTTTTCTTAAATGTTTTATTTCCTCAAGAGTAGACGGTTCGATATAGCGATAGTTCTCTGCAGCTTTGGTATTCAAAACAATGTCAAACAAAATATCTCCCAATTTTTCTTTTATTTCACTTTGCGGAAGTTTGGACACGGTCGTAAACACATCCGCGTATGCCGATAAATCCAAACCTTCCTCTGTTGACTGCCGATACTCCGTAAGCAGATTGGAGGGATAGTACTCCCATTCGTGCATATTGGCATATTTGGGCTTCAAGGCTTTATTAAAATTTAGTTCCTCCGTGATACGAGTATCGCTGTCCAACACCAATGCATCCAGGGAAATATCAAAGTATTTTGATATTTTAATCAATTTTTCAAGTTCAGGCAAAGCTGTACCGCTTTCCCACTTCTGTACGGATTGTCTCGAAACACCAAACAGTTCGGCAAATTGTTCTTGAGACATGTGTACATCCGTTCGCAACTTTTTTATGATATTAACAATATTCATCATGACGCCTCCTTATCGGGTATGGTTTTATTATATACGATTCCCCCATTTAAGCAACCAACCGAAAAGTGCTGTTTATGCAACCGCCGGTTGACAATTCTTTGCGCAAAAAGCAAACGAGGCACTCTTTTTTACGAAGAGTGCCCCATAGGCGGCTTTCTCAGTTTGTGGGAAAGACGTGCTGTGGATTCTTTCGGCATTTTCGAAAATTCTCGAATACCGCAAGAAACGCTTATTCTTTCGGTATCATAACGACAACAGGCTCTTTGTCGCGCCAATGATTCCGTATATTTTCGACGGCGTTTTCGTCAAAGACGACGTTACGCGGACCGCGCAAATTGCCAAGCGGTCGACCTTCGTATTGGATATAGAAGTTTTTGCTCTGCACTTCCTCGCCCGCTTCGTGCATATTCAAAAGCCAGCCCGAACAACGGTCGAAAATATTATATTCGGTCAGTTCGTCGCGATTTGCCGAGAAGAAAGCACCGCAATAGGCTTGCGCCACATGCATACGGTCTTTATACCACGTTCCCCAGCCGAAGCCGCTGTCGCGCACGACATTATAACGATCGCGGACGTTTTCGGTCAAGCGGAAATAGGGATCTTTGCCGTCGACGTACTGTTCGGGTTTGGTGGGAGCATTGTAAAATTCGATACCCCAATGGCAAAACTCGATGAGATTGGCGGTATAGCGTACGTTTTTCTGCACACGGTCACCCTCACCGACCGAGCACTGATGGGTAACACCGGTATCGAAAATTTGATAGAACCAGTTGTTTTCCAGAAAATACCCGTTGCAAGTACCCGTTTCAATAGCGTTGCCGTAGCAGGTTGCCGATCCGTCGGGGTTCAGCCACAGAACCGAGCCGCCGAGCCAAGAGAAGATACAATGGCGCACCGTGAAATTCTCGGCATGGGCACCGATCGCGTGAGCACCCGTGAACTTGAAGGAAATATTTTCGATATGGCAATCGTGTGCTTTTCCCATAATGATATTACGACGTTCACCGATCTCAATCGATGAAAAGCGTTCACCGGGATTGCCTTGCAACGAATACACGTAGAGAGGAGCCGGCTCATGCATAGTGCCTTTCGCCTCGAAATCCGAATAGAATTCCAAATCGCGTGTAAAGTCCTGTGGTCCCATGAAGCCGAAATTGACACGATTGCAAATCAAACCGTAGCGTTCGTGATAGCTGTTGTCGCTGTAATCGGAAAGAGCATGGTCAAAACCGATCACGCCGACGTTCAGCAGTTCTTCGGTACAGCGCCACACATTCGGATATTCGGTTTCGACCCACAGCGACGGGTCGGCATAATTGCGGCGCGATTGCACCCACAAAGGCTTTACGCCTTTTCCGTAAGCGGCGATCGTCGTATGCGGAACAATATTCCAACTGCCGCGATAAATGCCCCCGCGTTCCAAAAGGATTGCCACGTTTTCTTTTTCGGCGGCAATTTTACGCAAGCCATCCAACGTTTTGAGAGCTGTTTTTTCGGACAAACCGTCGTTTTGGTCGTTGCCGTTCTTTTCGGAAACATAATAGGTTACGGCACGGTTTGACGTGTCGACGGTGTCGGGTGCCGAAAGGACTTCTTGTTTCATGGTTTCGGCAATCGTATCGACCGCTTCGATGATCTGTTTTCCCGAAAGGGCACCCGCCTGTTCATACAGTCCGACGATATAATCGTGCGCACCTCTACCGCAAAGTTCGAATTGTGCCGTACCGTCTTTCACGCCATTCTGTACAGCACTTCCCTCGCCTGCCGAAAGGACGCGCGAATATTCCCAATTGGTTCCGATGGTAATTTGTTCGTTTGAACGGCCGTTGCCGCCGGGAATGGTTTTTACAATTCTGTCGTTCATCATAGGTTCTTTACCTCCGTAATATTTTGTATACGTATTTCAGCCGTCGAAACGGCAAAAAATCGGGTCAATCTTTCGGGATCAAAACAACGACGGCTTCTTTGTCACCCCAAACATCGCGCACATTATCGGCGAAATGCTCGTCGCATACGGTTCTGCCCGTACCGCGCAGATTGCCGAGCGTTGACGATTCGATTTGGATATAGACATTTTTGCTGTCGATTTCCTCGGAATTTTCCGCAAGATGGAGTAAAAAGCCCGCACTGCGATCAAAAATATTATATTCGGTCAGCTCGTCACGATTGGGAGAAAGCGTAGTGCCACAATAACATTGTGACGAACGCATGCGCTCTTTGCAAACCGATCCCCAACCGTAGCCGGTATCACGCACGACGTTATAGCGGATTCGAACGTCTTCGGTCAAGCGAACGAACGGGTCTTTTCCGTCGACGTATTGCGACGGGTCGGTGTAATTGCGCTGAGATTGTACCCAAACGGGCTTCGGTCCCTCACCGTAGGCTCCGATTGTCGTATGGGGAAACAATTCCCAACAAGGATAGGTCGTAAGGCCGTTCGGAGCAAAATGCGGTGCGGCACCGCGATAAATGCCGCCGCGTTCAAACAAAAGGCGTTTGTTTTCCCTTTTTCCACCGACGGCACGCAAGCCGTCTAAGGTTTTCACCGCCGTTTCAGGTGAAAGTCCGTCATTTCGGTCGTCGCCGTGTTTTTCGGAAACATAATAGGTTATCGCGCGTTTGGGCGCATCGGTTTCGTCACTTGCCGACAGGATATCGGCTTTCATTTGCTCGGCGATGCAGTCGGTCGCTTCGAGTATTTCTCTTCCCGAAAGGGCGCCCGCCTGCTCATACAGCCCGACGACATAATCACGCGGGCATGAATGAGCCGCAAAGTTCGAATTGTGCCATGCTATCTTTTACGTCGTTCCGTACGGCGCTTCCCTCACCTGTCGAAAGGACTGCCGCGTCTTTCCATTTAGTGCCGACCGTCACGCAGTCGCTTCCTCTGCCGTTTTCGGTCGGGATTGTTTTTTGAATTCGGTCTTTCGTCATAATGACGTATCCTTTGTTATTCGTAAAAGTCTATGAAAAAAGGGGCTTTTCTTCCAATTCGAAACACAGCCCCTTTCTCTCAAAATGCCAAAATCGGTTGGTTATTCGGTTTTATTCTTTCGGAATCATAACGACAACCGCTTCTTCGTCGCCCCAGCTCTTGCGAACGTTGGCGGCAAAAGAGGTGTCACATTGGGGAACCCAACTTCCTTTCAAGTTGCCGACGATCATGCCTTCGTCCTGAATGTAGAAGTTTTTGTTGTCGACTTCGGTGGAATTGGATACCAAGTTCAAAAGATAACCCGCACTGCGGTAGAAAATGTTATATTCGGTCAACTGGTCGCGGTTGGTCGCGAGAGACGAACCGTGGTAGCATTGCGACGAGCGCATACGGTTTTTACTTACCGAGCCCCAACCGTAGCCGGTATTGCGAACTACGTTATAACGGTCGATAACGTCTTCGGTAACGCGCGTATACGGGTCTTTGCCGTTTACATACTGCGAGGGAAGCGTGGGAGCGTTATAGAATTCAATGCCCCAATGGCAATATTCGATGAGGTTACCGGTATAGCGAATGTTACGTTGCGTACGGTTGCCTTCGCCGTTGGAATTTTGGTGGGTCACACCGGTATCGAAGATCTGGTAGCACCAACAATTTTGCACGGTGTAACCGTCGCAAATGTTCGTTTCGACCGCGTTACCGTAACAGGTACACGAACCGTCGGTGCTTTGCTCACTGGAAGCGTCCCAAAGAACCGAACCGCCGAGCCACGAGAATACGCAGTTTTGAACGGTTACGTTATAGAAGGTTCCGCAAACACCATGGGCGCCGGTAAACTTAAAGGAAATGTTATCGATCAAAATATCGCGGGAAGAAGACGGAACGTAAATAATATTGACGCGTTCGCCGATCTCAATCGAAGAGAAGCGTTCGCCGGGGTTTCCTTTGGTGGAATATACGTACAACGGCGAACGATTGGTCAAGCCGCCGACACGGGTATCCGAGAAGAACTGGAGGTCGGTATCGAAGTCTTGGATTCCGGTGAAGCCGTCGGTGTTGTAATTGCGAATGATACCGTAGGTTTCGTTATAGCTGTCATCGCTGTAATCGAACAGGTCGTGATCGAAGCCGATAACGCCGACGTTGATCAAAAGCTCGGTACATTTCCAAACGTTCGGATATTCGGTTTCCACCCACAATTCGGGGTCGGCATAGTTACGCGCCGACTGGAGCCAAATGGGCTTGGGTCCTTCACCGTAAGCGCCGAAGGTCATCTTGTTGCCGGCATTGATACCGCCGCGATAAACGCCGCCGCGTTCGAGAAGAATGTTGGCATCGCGCAAGAAGCGGACATTTGCCTGCAAGCCCGCGATGGTCTTGAACGCCGTTTCGGGCGTCTTACCGTCGTTGTCGTCGTTACCGTTCTTTTCGGAAACATAATAGGTATGCGCACGGAAAGCAAGGTCCACGTCTTCGGTATTCAAGATATCCTGCTTCATCTGTTCGGAAATCACATCGACTGCGTCGAGGATCGCATCACCCGTCAGCGAAGCGCTTTGGTCGTACAGACCCTTGATATAGTCCTCATAATTCGTTCCTTCGAGAACATAGGAAGCGCCCGACGCGGAGGAAGTCCATTCGCTGCCCTCTTTGCCGCAAGCCGCCATGATCTGGGATTTTGCCCAATGGGAAGCAATATCCGAGAAACGCGCTTCGGTCGCGCTGTCGACAGGCGTTCTGCCGACAAGGCGGTTGATCATCGTAACAACTTCGGCACGCGTGATGTTTCCGTCGGGACGGAACGTGCCGTCGGAATAACCGGCAACAAGACCCGCATTTACCGAACCGAGGATCGCTTTTTTATAGGGA
>CAYNXA010000098.1:0-6973 GCA_964401015.1 uncultured Oscillospiraceae bacterium | reverse complement strand
ACTTTCAGCTCGGCGGCGCTTGCCGTCGGCAAATGCTTTTTCACGTCGGACGGCACCAAAAACACATCGCTTATCGCCGCATTTTCATATACGTTCATAAAATTCTTTCGACTCCGTGCCGTCAAACTTCTTCGGAAAGCATATCGGCGGCAAGTAAAACACCGAGTTTTCCGCTCTCATAGGTGAGAGCGCCTTGCATATACGCCACGTAAGGCGGTTTTACGGGACCGTCTGCCGAAAGTTCGATCGACGCACCCGATGTAAAAGCACCTGCCGCCATAACGACACGATCGGCATAGCCGGGCATTTCCCATGCTTCGGGAACGACATTCGAATCGATCGGTGCGCCCGCTTGGATACCGGCACAGAATTTCAGCATTTTTTCTTCCGAACCGAGCGTGATGGTCTGTACGATGTCATGGCGCGCTTCTTCGGCGGCGGGCGAAACGGGATAGCCCAGTTTTTCGAAAAGTTTTGCCGCGAAAACGGCGGTCTTTAATGCCTGTTTTACCGTATGCGGGGCATAGAAAAGACCTTTATACATGGATTTGGTCTGACCGAGCGACGCGCCGGCTTCTTTGCCGATACCGGGCGTGGTCAAGCGATAGGACACCGATTCGACCGCCTTTTTGGTGCCGGCAAGATAGCCGCCGCTTTCCGCCATTCCGCCGCCGGGATTTTTGATAAGCGAACCGATGGCAAGGTCGGCGCCGTAATAAGTCGGCTCATGTTCATCGCAAAATTCGCCGTAGCAGTTGTCCACGACCACGTAAACCGACGGTTTTACTTCGTGTGCCGCACGTGCCGCTTCGCCGATCTCTTCCGACGAAAGGGTCGGACGAATCGCGTAGCCTTTGGAGCGCTGTATGTACACCATAGTGATCGACGGGTCGTTTCGGAGCGCTTCGGTCATAGCGGGGATATCGATCTTACCGTCGTTAAGTTCGATGCCGCGATAGTGTATGCCGAAATCTTTCAGCGAGCCCATACCCTCGCCGCGCAGACCGATTACTTCATCCAGCGTATCATACGGTTTTCCGGTCACCGACAGCATGGTATCGCCGGTGCGAAGCAAGCCGAACAGTCCGATCGTAAGTGCATGTGTACCCGACAAAATAAAATGCCGAACCACCGCATCTTCACATTCGAACACTTTCGCATACACTTCCTCCAACGTATCGCGTCCGCGATCGTCATAGCCGTAGCCGCTGGTCGGGGTGAAATGCGATTCGCCGATCTTACATTCGCGAAATGCGCGCATAACGCGTGCCTGAGTCGTCAGCGCCGTTTTTTCCAAAGCGGCAAAGACGCCCTTGTCATTCAGCTCTTTTTCCACTTCAAGGCTGATTTTTTCCCATTTTTCCCAATTCATCGTATTCATAGTGTTTCCCTCCGATTCGGATCTGCTTTCTTAAATATATAAACGTTTTATTTTTCGGCACGCTCACAAACGTACGCGCGCAAAAGCTCGGAAAGAGCACGCAAGTCGTTTTCGTAAATCTTACACACCGTATTCGGCTTTTCGCATACAACGCCGAGCAACCCGACACGCGCACCGACGGCACACAACGCATCGGCAGATGACGGAATTTCCTTAAAGCTGTCGGTGCTCGGTCGGCAGTCGATGCCATGGTGTTTTGCCGTTTCAAGCAGAGCTTTTGTTGTTTCGAGATCGGTACGGCAAGCCGAATCGGCATACGCAACTACCGCCCCGTCACCGCATACGACGCGCTTTTCGGGATACACCGCCAAAGAAAGCACTTCATCGGGACAAAGAGAAGCTGCCGCGCGCAGTCCGCGCGCACCGACACGTCCTTGTGCCGCAAAGACAAAATATACGTCTGTCGCGTTCGACGCGCAATCACATAAAGCTTGTGCCGTTTCGAGAAGAACGGCACAAAGTGCCGTGTTTTCTTTGCCGTAGTAGCATTTGGCATCGCCGATGGTCACGATATCCTCGCAGAGCGAAACGAAATCGCCGCGTATTATCGGCAAAGAATTCGCTTCTTCGGCATTTTTCGCGCCGCAATCCAACAAAAAATCGTCGGCGCCGCAATCGTTCGCTTCTTTTTCCGAAACAAGAATGCCCGAAGTTTTGCCGCATACGGCGGCTTTCCCGAATAAAGTCGCGAAATTTCGGCGGGAGTCGAGCGCATGCAAGCGAAGCTTGCCGTTCGGTTCAAGGTCGGTTACGATAAAGCCGAAGCTGTCGCAAGGTGCGGTCAGCATCAATCGATACGGATTCGGTTTGCCGCAACGTTTTATTCCGATAACATCGCCGAGTGAATCGGTCGAAAGCTCGTCGAAAAGAGGCAAAAAATTTTCTTTTATGTAGGCAAAAAGCGCCTGTTCGTTACCCGAAACAAACGAATACTCGAACAACTCGCGCCTTTTCGTCGCAAAATTCGTTTTTTCGTTCATGTATGCATTTCCCCCTTTGAAAGTCGTACCAGCGAAGGCAGTATCTCTTCGATTTCGAAAACCAGCCGTTCGGCGGCTTGTACGTCACGCGCGTCAAACAGCGAGTTTGCCGAATGGATATAGCGGGCGGGAAGTGCGATTCCCAAAATGCCGCAATCGGCGGCGCGCTGATAAGCACCCGCGTCGGTGCCGCCCGCGACGGCGGTCTTGGTTTGGGTGCGGATTCCTTTTCGGTCGGCAAATTCGACCGCTGCGCGATACAGCGCGGGGGTATAGATCGACGCGCCGTCCATAAACGGAAGCGTTACCCCACCGCCAAGCGTACAGGTACGACGATAATCGGTAACGTCGGGCAGATCACCCGCCGTCGTACATTCGACGTTGATACAAAGATCGGGGCAAAGGCTCCGCGCTACGACAGGTGAGCCGCGCAAACCCAATTCCTCGCCCACACAAAAAGCGAAATACGAATCGTACAAAAGTTCGCCTTTGATTTTTTCGCACAAAAGATAACAGCCGATTCGGTTGTCGATGGCTTTGGCTTTATACGTGGTTTCGCCCATTCGGGCAAAAGAACTGTCAAAAACGGCATAATCGGCATAGACACCGCGTTCTTCGGCTTCGGCGCGACTTTTTGCGCCGATATCGATATACATGTCCTCGCAAGAAGGAATTTTTTCACGCTCGTCGCCTTTGACGAGGTGAGCGGGTTTTGTCGCGATAATGCCCGCGATCTTTTCTTTACCGATCCGCACCTTTCGTCCGCAAAAAACGCGCTCGTGCATACCGATCTCGTCAAAGCGCAAAGTGCCGTCCTCTTCGATATAGGTTATGACAAACCCGACTTCGTCGGCATGGCAGGAATACAAGACACGTCCCGCAGAGCCGCGAGAGCCTTTTTTGAATACGATCAAATTGCCGATTCGGTCGTAATACAGCTCATCGCAAAAGGGGGCGATTTCGCTTTCGATGCGGTGCAACACGTCGGTTTCGTAGCCCGAAACGCCCGAAAGCTCGCAAAGCGTTTTCAAAAGTGCCTCGTTTTTCATGTGCGCTCCTCCCCTCTTACGTTACCTCGTGCGAAATCTTCGGCAAAAGCGCACAGCAGCTCGACACAAGCAAATACGTCGTCCGTGCAGACCGATTCGATGCCCGCGTGCATATACAATTCGGGAATCGAAAGGACAGCCGTCGGGGTACCGATCGAAGCATTTTGCAAAAAGTGGGCATTGGTGCCGGTATGTTTCGGCTCGACCATGGTTTGGAGCGGAATGGCACGGCGACGAGCCGAACGAATCAGCTCGTCGGTCAAGCGGCGGTCGGTCGTACAGGAATACGAAACGCCGCAACCCGCGCCGAGAATATAGCTTTCCCGTTCGGGAATGTCGCGCGCTCTGCCGAAATTCACGTCCAAAACGATTGCCGCGTCGGCGCGAAGTTTTCCGAGATACGCCCCGCCTGTTCCGTTCACTTCCTCACTCGACGAGAATGAAAGCAAAAGGTTGAGCGGCAATTTTTTTGCATACAGTGCTTTTGCCGCCGCAAGAATCGCGCAAACACAGATCTTATCGTCCATACTTCTGCCGCAAAGGCGGCGATTTTGCATGAAAAAGCAATCTTGTACAAACCCGACCGGGTCACCGACCGAAACAAGTTTTTCAAGCATTTCGGTTTCATAGCCCGTATCGATCGGCATTTGATCGATCGGCGGCAAGAAATCGGATTTTTGGGCGGTATGATTTTTCAAATGAGGCGGATTGGCGGAAAAAATGCCGCGCACCGTCTTTTTTCCGTAAATTTCGACTTCACGACCGTACAGCAGACGTTTATCGATGCCTCCGACAGGGTTCACATACAAAAAGCCGCCGTCCGAAATTTCCGTGACGCAAAAGCCGACCGTGTCAATATGCGCGTCCAGCAGAAGGGTCGGAGCGTCGGTGACGCTTTTCGGCGCAAGGAGAATGCCGCCGTTCGGTGTGACCGTCACATTGTACGGAAGTTCGGCAGAATCGTTGCTTTCCTCTTTCCAATACGCCTCGATGGCGGCAAGCAGATCTTCGGTGCCGCGTTTTTCGAAGCCGCTGACCGTCGGGATGGCGGCAAGCGATTCGTATAATCGTTTCAGTTTTGTTTGTCGATCGGTTGCGGACATACCGCATTCCTCTTTTCTTTCATTTTTCACTATTTGATTTTGCTGTTGGTTTCGTGTTTATCGTATCACTTTTTTCGCTTGTTCGGCAAGAGAGAGTACCGTTTCTTTGAACACTTTGCCGCGTTCTTCGAAATTGCGGAACAGATCGAAACTTGCCGACGCGGGAGTCAAGATGACTTTATCGCCGCGCACGGCTAACGTATGTGCTTTTTCGACCGCTCCGACAAAGCTATCGCAGGTATAGATCGGCAAAGTTCCGTCATAGAGCGACGAGCGTTCGATCGCCTCGCGAATCTTGTCGGCGGTGGCACCGCACAAAACGACCGCTTTCGCCATTTTGCAGATCGGATCGCCGATCGGTGCATAGGGAATATGCTTATCGTATCCGCCCATAATGGGAATCAATTTGCCCGCACAATCGGCGCCGAAGCTTCCGATCGCGGCAACCGTTCGGGAAGGAGAAGAATCGATCGAGCTGTTATAATACGCCGCACCATCGACCTCGGTCACATATTCCAACCGATGTTCGACACCGCCGAAGCTTGTCGCCACCGCTTTTACGTCGTCAAGCGAAACATATCCTTCGGTCGCTGCCATTGCCGCCATATAGTTTTCGGCATTATGCACGCCGGGCAACAAAATATCGCTTCTTGAAAGGACGGCTTTCCCGTCACGATAGATAGATCGATCGTCGGCATAATAATCCGCCGAGGGAATTTTTGCCGAAAAGAGGCGAACGGTTGTGCCGCATGCTTTTTGTTCTTCCGCGAAAGCGGCGGTCAATTCGTTGCCCGCATTGGTAATCAATTTTCCGCCGTCGCGAAGGTGTGTAAAGATCGCGCGTTTCGAATCGATATATTCTTCGTAAGACGTATGCCAATCCAAATGGTTGGGGCTGATATTGGTAATCACCGCCACGTCGGGGAAGCGAAGCGTTCCGTTATCGCTGTCGAAAGCGCACAGCGAATGAAGCTGGAAGCTGGAAAGTTCCAATACGACCATATGGTCGGGGTGGATCTTCGGCAGATCATACAGCAGCGGTCTGCCGATATTCCCGCCCAAATGCACGGTGTAACCCGCCTGTTCGAGTAGTTTTGCGATAAGAGTCGTGGTCGTGGTTTTGCCGTCGCTTCCGGTCACGGCGAAAATGCGTGCGGGGCAAAGATGCAAAAACAATTCCATTTCACCGGTCACGACCGCGCCGTTTTCATGTGCGGCGACGATCTTCGGATGGTCGTAACGCAAGCCGGGGGTCTTGAAGATCACCTCTTCGGTCATGCGTTCCAAATAATCCTCGCCGCAAATAAACCGTACGCCGCGTTCTTCAAACCGAGGCAAATTGAGCGATTTGTTTTTCAGCAATTCTTCTTTGCTTTTTTTGTCGCGCGCGGTAACGACGGCACCCGCTTCAAGCAAAAAGCGAATCAGCGGAATGTTACTGATTCCGATTCCCAAAACGGTACAACGTTTGCCCGCCAAAGCCTTGACGGCAAGGCTTAATTTTTCGTTTGTATACTGTTCCATACTATCCTCTCGGTTGGGTTTTTAAGGGTATATCGTATATATATTCAACCGCAGCCCCGCGTTTTACACTTGCTTGCCGCGATATTTTCGATACTGCTCTTTCAGCCGTTCGAAGCTTTCGTCGCTAAGATCGTGTTCGATCTTACAACTGTCCTCATATGCCGTCTCGCGGCTTACGCCCAATAAGATCAAAAGCTCGGCTATAACGGTATGACGCTCGTATATTTTTTCGGCAACCGATCTGCCTTTTTCGGTCAAATTCAAATTCCCCTCGGCGTCGACCGTAATGTAGCCCTCTTCGCGAAAATGTTTCATCGCCACCGAAACACTGGGCTTGGTAAAGCCGAGATGACGGGCAACGTCCACACTGCGCACGGCGCCGAGTTTAGCGTTCAATTCGAGTATCGCTTCCAAATAGTTTTCGGCGGATTCTTGGATTTTCATAACGCCATTTGCTCCTTTCGCTCACGGGTTTCGTTTCGCGCCGTTTTTTGTTTTTCACCGTCCGTTTGTCACAGCAAAGAGGAAAGGTCGGCGCGTTCGGGAGTCTTGTCGGTTTTTTCAAACGATATTTTGATTTGCAAAGGAATATAGCCGATGTTTTTCGCCAAAGCTTCGCGAAGAACTTGCTGCATATCCTCGCGTGATAAGATCATCGGGGCAACCGGATTGCTTGTGCAGATCTCGGCATTTTTATTTTCGTCCAAATAGACCGTACCGCCTTCCAGCATGGACGCCGCCATTTTATCTTGTGCGCGCACGTCTTCGACAAAATCGCCGTAACCGTCAAGCTCGGTGCCGTGTGTATCGTTTTTTTCGACTCTTTCGTTTTTTTCGGGCGTTTCGGCTTTTCGGTCGTTCACGGTGCTTGTGTCG
>CAYNXA010000097.1:0-7006 GCA_964401015.1 uncultured Oscillospiraceae bacterium | reverse complement strand
GAGCGTACCGCCGCCGACACCCGTACCGCCCATATATTCGATGGTTCCGTTTTTCTTGGCGTGTACAAGTGCGGTACCCGTCCCCATGCTGACAATGATGGCTTCGGACAGTCCCGAAAGATATAAACCGCCCAAACCGATCGATTGAAATTCCGAAACGTGTTCGGTCGGAATGCCGAACAGTCCCGCTTCGGTAAAGGTCGAGCCGACACCGGTCATGGCGATCTTTTCGATCTGTGCCATTTCAATGCCGTTTTGCGACGTAAATTTGCCGAACGCACCGTATGCCGATGCGATCGGGTCGTTGGCTTTCACCGATAACGGTTGGATCATACGGTAGGAACGGTCAAACCCGACGATCTTCGTCGTACTGCCCCCGACATCGATTCCGATCACGATACCCATAAGTACAAATTCCTCTCTTCAACGTACACGCCGACGTACCGACACGATACGGTTCACCGCCGACGACAAAAGCAGATTCACGATCAATTCGACCACAAAATTCACGCCGCACAAGCCGAAAATGATATAATAGATCAAATTTTGTCCGCTTGCCCAACCGTTCAAGGTCGACATGAAAAATACCGTCATACCCAAAATAAACAAACCCGTGTTGACGATCGGGCACACAACGCTTGCACCGATCGATCCGACGAGCGGCTGTTTCTTTTCAAACACTTTGGATACGGCGGCGGCGCAAAGTCCCGCCAATGCGCCTTTTCCGACACAGATCAAGATCGTGCCGATGGCATTTTGCCCGAACAAAAACAAGACCGTACCGCCGTCCCAGCCCATAAAACCGGTCAACAAAACCACAATGCCGAAGATCGCACCGAGAAACGTGCCCGCGCCGAGCCCATATAAAGCACCGCCCACCAAGATCGGCGTCAATGCCAAGGTGATCGAAAACGGGCCGAAACGAATAAAGGTACAAATAATTTGCAAAACAATGACGGCGGCACTCAACAATGCCATTACCGACATGCGTTTGATTTTTTGCGAATTGGCAGAACCATGTGTTCCTTTCATAAATAAAACCTCCTGAAAATGACTTGACGTCAAGTAGACTGTGGGTGTCCCGATGCCTTTGTCGGCTTTGCTTTGCGCTCGCGCAAAAGTCGAATAAAATCCTGTATATTGTTCGGCTTTTCGGGTAACGCCATCGCGGCAAGATAGGGTTTATGGAACGGCGCACGATGATTATCACTGCCCGCCGTGGGAATCAAATCGAAATGTTCGGCATACAACCGCGCCATTTCATTGGCAGGATCGGTATTGCAAGCATTGAAAATTTCGGCACCGTCACAATAGCGCGGCAACAAACAATGTTCGGTCACCCAATCGATATCGCGAAACGGATGAGCTTGTACGACCAATCCCCCGACCGAATGTACCGATTCGATTACATTGGGTAACGGAAGGGTCAAAATTTCGGGATGAGTCAATAAAAACGCCTTGTCAAGTCCATACATCAGAAAATGATTGCCATGTACATATTCGTATTCCAAACCGAAAAAGACCGAAAAACCAATCTCGTCCCCACGCTTTTTGGCGGCTTCATACCCCGAACAAAAGGTTTCGATCTGTTTTTCATAGGACGCCGACCGATCGGCAGCCGTATTGCCGTTCAAAAAATGATCGGTCACAACAATGCCGTCATAGCCGAGCGATCGATAATAGTCCACCAGTTCCGCGCCGCTTGACGCGCCGCATGCCGAACCCTCGGACGTATGTACATGCATTTCGAATAAATATTCACCGTTTTTTGTCATAAAAGCACTTTCCTGTCTGTTTTGATTCATTCCATTCAAATCCCCGCACCTGCGGGGCGCACACGGGATTTTACGGCGGCATAAATTTGAGAATCCCCCACCCGCTTCGCGGGAGCCCTCTTTAGGCAAGGGAGCCTTAAAGAGAGGGGCTTCGCGGGAACCTTGCCTTGTAGGGGCGGATAGTATCCGCCCGCACCTGTTTTATTCTACTATCTTATCACGTTTCCCCGTTTTTGTCAACCGATACCCCTTGCCGTTTTTTGCCCAAGCTGACAAAAAATCCCCGTTTTCCGACCGCATTCCTTTGTGTTTTTCACAGATTTTAATAAAAATCAAAAATTCCCTTGACAAATGCGTTTCTTTGTGGTATAGTATATAAGCGTCATGAAACAGTGAACGTTTTTAAGCGTTTCGGTCTTGTTTTTTGATCCGCCCTTGTAGCTCAGTAGGTAGAGCACTTGACTTTTAATCAAGTTGTCCGGGGTTCGACTCCCCGCAAGAGCACCAAAAGAAAATCCTGTCGAAAGACGGGATTTTTTTGTTTTTTCTTTTTCATGAGCCGTCGCATACTGCCCGCTCATATTTAACGGTGAGTAATGCCGCCCTACGGGGCACATATGGAATTTGCGCCGACATAAATTTGAGAATCCCCCACCCGCTTCGCGGGAGCCCCCTTTAGGCAAGGGGGCCTTAACGAGAGGGGCTTCGCGGGAGCCTTACCTTGTAGGGGCGGATAGTATCCCCGCCCGTAAAAATCCGCACCGCCCTGAATTTTTAACGGCGGCGTGAACTTCTTTATCCTTGCCTCCCTCCGACGAGGGAAGTGGCGTGCCGTAGGCACGACGGAGGGATTCCGAAATCCGTGCCGCCGCAAATCCCACGAAACGACACATGGGTCGTTCCTACAAACGCGTGGGGCGGTACCGCCCCGCCATTCCGCATTCCGCATTCCGTATTTTTCATTTCCCTTTCCGCGCCGCCAAATAAAAACCGAAGATCGCCGCCGTCGAAGCGGTCGGCAATGAATAGCGTGCGTCGGAAAAATAGGGAATGGCGACGATGGTATCGCAATTTTCGACAAAACTCGGCGAAATGCCGCGTTTTTCGCCGCCGATAAACAGTGCGCACGGGAACGACGGTTCAAACGAAAACAGTTCTTCGCAATCGCCGGTTTTCGCGGCACAGACCGTATAAAAGCCGCGTTTTTTCAATGAGCGCATAAAAGCGACCTGTTCTTCCGACGAAGAAAGCGACGGCAAACTTGCCATACGACACATTTCGGTCGCCCCCGCCGAGGCGCGCGCACAAACTCCCGCCGAAGTCATCGGATTTCGATGGGGAAGAAGCAATCCGCCGATCCCCGCCGCATACAGATCGCGCACGGCATAACCGAAATTATACGGATCTTCGACACCGTCGAGCAATACGACCGTGCCCCCCTCATCGGCAACCGTTTCCAACAATTCGTCGAGCGGCAAAAGTCGCTTTTCTCCACAGATCGCCACAATGCCGCCGTGGGTATTACCGCCGCCGTGTTCCCGTACAAACGCATCGATAACGGCACGCTCGCACGTTTCGACGGGAATCGCTTTTTCGTTGAGTTTATGCAACAAGAAAAGTGCCTTGCGATCGCGTTTTTTCAGCTTTTCGCGGTCGAAATACACCCGTTCGATCGGACGACTGTCCTGCAAAAGCGCGGCTTCAATCGAAACGGCACCTTCCAATACGAATCGGTTTTCGGGCACAAAAAGTTCACTCATGCCGCCGCACCGTTTTCGTTGCCGTTTGCGTTTGTGTTTTCCTTTTCGACTTCGGTCACAGGGTCGGTGACAACGACCGCACCGTTTTCGAAATAGCCCTCATACGAGCGCGAATTGGGGGCGGGCCATGTGTAAACGCCTTTGCCGTGCTTTACATTGTTATGAAATTCGCCGACATAGCTTTCGCCGTTTGCCCATGTATACGTACCGTTGCCCTCGCGCTTGTCGTCGACAAAGTCGCCGCTGTAACGATCGCCGTTTGCGAAAATATAGGTGCCGGTTCCGTTTTTCTTGTCATTTTGATATTCGCCGTCGTAACGATCGCCGTCGGCAGAGATATAAACGCCGTTGCCGTTTTTGCGATTGTCGGCAAATTCCCCGACATAAGTCGAGCCGTCGCTCCAGGTATAGGTTCCGTTTCCGCTCATTTTGCCGTCGGAAAATTCCCCCTCGTAAACACTTCCGTCGGCACAGGTATAAATTCCCGCACCGTCGATAACATCGTCGGAAAATTCACCGACATACCGATCGCCCGAAAGCGCATAGGTCATAGTACCGTTTCCGTTGCGATAAAAGCCCGAAAATTCTCCGTCATACGCATCGCCGTTGTCGTATACGATCGTACCCAATGTGCGGTCGATCTTTGCGCCGCTGCCGTCGGGTAAACGAAGCGAACCTTTCAGGATAATGCCGTTTTCGGTTTTTCCGAAAAATTTCGTACCGTTTTCGGCGGTAATATAGCGGATTCCCGTTATATTCAAAGCAATTCCGACAATCGCAAGCAAGATCATCGCCAAAATGACAATGACAATCATCAAATTCAGTTTGGCTTTTGCCGTATTTTTCATGCTTGTTCCTCACTTTCGGGAAGAATACGGGGACATTGGAGCGCTGCCGAATGATTCCGAAAATTCCGTATCTTCAAAAACTTCGAATTCTTTCACGGTTTCCGCTTGATTCGTATATGCCGTTTGCTCCGCATTGTTCGCATATTCCGACTCTCTTGTTTCGTCGGTCTTGTCGGTGTTGTCGGTATCGCGCAAAGCGTCCGAATCGTTTACGGTTTGCGAGTAGGAGTTGTCCTCACGGTCATTCGTCCGACCGAACGACGAGATCCTGTCGCGGATCCACGGCAACAGTGTGATAATGACCACGGCGGCAACAAAAAACGCGGCAACCGTGACCAATACCGTCGTGGGGCTTGTCCCTTTGGAATCGTAACGCACTTCGGCGGTATGACGCAATTCTTCGGGAACATAATAGCGTTGCGGCTGACTTTTCTCATTCGAACGGCTGCTTTGCGTTTTTCCGATCAAAAGCTCGTCTTTGTGACGGCGAATCGGGTTCGATTCGGGATAAAGCGCATGAACCGTTTTGCGCAATGCCGTTCCGTTTTTCAAAGCCCGTTCGGCAAAAGCGCGGCGAAGTCGATCGCCGTAACCGATCTCGGCAAGCGTTTTGGCATTTTGCGGGTCGATCGCCTCGGCGGAAAGAAACGCGCGTACGATATCGCCCAACAAACAGCGCTGATAATAGGCATAAAAAGCGGCACAACAGATGCCGGCAAAAACGACCCGGATCGTTACGGTAATTTGTTCGAGATCCAATGACTTCACCTCACAATTTTTTCGCGCCTTGCGGCGAGCATTCCCGCCCTACGGGCGCGCATGGGATTTACGATAGCGCGGATTTGACAATCCCTCCGCACCTGCGGTGAGCAACCCCGCGCCACACTCTCTTTATAGCCCCCCTTTCCTAAAGGGGGCTCCCGCGAAGCGGGTGGGGGATTCTCAAATCTATGTCGGCGCACCTAACGGTGGGTGACCCCGCGCCTACGGCGCGCGCACGGGATTTGCGGCGGCGTAAATCTTTGGAAATCCCTCCCTCCACCACACCTACGGCGTGGTCCCCCGCAAGGGAGGCGAGAAAGAGGGAGTGGCGCGGTCCACTAAAGCAACTTGTTGCTTATCATTTAGGCAAGGGCGGCGAGGATACCGGGATTTACGGCGGCGGGAATTTCTTTATCTTTGCCTCCCTCTGACGAGGGTGGCAAAATCGGACTGTTTATTCCGCTTCAATAACCTCGGCGCCGCGCAAATAGGGACGAAGCACTTCGGGCACCGTGATCGAACCGTCGGCATTTTGATAATTTTCCATAATAGCGGCAGTGGTACGACCGAGTGCCACACCCGAACCGTTCAGCGTATGCACATAGCGCGCCTTGGACTTGGCATCTTCCTTGAATTTGATATTGGCACGTCTTGCCTGATAATCTTCGAAATTGGAGCACGACGAAATTTCCACATAACGACCGTACGACGGCATCCAAACTTCGATATCGTATGTTTTTGCCGACGAGAAGCCCATATCACCGGTCGACAAAAGTACCACACGGTAGGGAAGTCCGAGCAATTGCAAAACACGTTCGGCATCGTTCGTGAGTTTTTCGAGTTCTTCATACGAATGGTCGGGGTGTGCAAACTTTACGAGTTCGACTTTATTGAATTGATGTTGACGAATCAATCCGCGGGTATCACGTCCGGCACTGCCCGCTTCGGCACGGAAGCAAGCCGAATAGGCACAATATTTGATCGGAAGTGCATCGCCCGACAAAATTTCGTTCTTATGCATATTGGTAACCGGCACTTCGGCAGTCGGAATCAAGAAATAATCGTTGTTGGCAAGCTTAAACGCATCTTCTTCGAATTTGGGCAATTGACCTGTGCCGCGCATCGAATCACGATTTACCATAAACGGCGGGAAAATTTCGGTATAACCCGCGTCGGCATGGCTATCGAGATAGAAGTTCATAATGGCACGTTCGAGTTTTGCACCCGCACCGCGATAGAAATGGAAACGCGCACCGGTAACGTTGGCGGCACGTTCGGGATCGAGAATATTCAATTTCGAACCGAGTTCCCAATGCGGCAACGGCTCAAAATCAAACTTTCGCGGTTCGCCCCAGCGGCGTTGTTCGACATTGGCACTGTCATCGGGTCCGACAACAACGCTGTCATGCGGCGCATTCGGAATCGAAAGCAAAATGCCTTCGATCTCGCCGTCATATTCGGCGATCTTGGCGCTGTCGGCTTTGGTCTTGTCCGAAATTTCTTTCATTTCGGCAAAAAGCGCATCGGTGTTTTTGCCCTCTTTTTTCATGATGGGCACTTGCTTGGTGATGGCGTTTTGCTTTGCCTTGAGTTGCTCGGTTTCGGCAATCAAAGCACGACGAAGCGTATCGAGTTCGATCGCTTTGTCAATATCGGCGGAATAATCTTTGCCGCGTGCGGCAAGACGTTCCTTGACATGTTCGGTGTTTTCCTTGATGAATTTGAGATCCAGCATGATTTTTACCTCTTTTTTGTTTATGTATAAAATATGGATTACGAAAAACAATGGACGAGCCGCGCCTTGCGGCGAGCATTGCCGCCCTACGGGCGCGGGCGGATAATATCCGCCCCTACAAGGTAA
>CAYNXA010000096.1:0-7110 GCA_964401015.1 uncultured Oscillospiraceae bacterium | reverse complement strand
TCTTTCCGTCGAGCATATCGGTAAGCGACGCCGCACCGAAAATAACGGCGGCGACAATATCGCACACAAGGGGCGACGCCGACGAAAAATTCGGCAATAAAATAAAGAACATAAAAAACGGAACCAATACCATGCGAACAAGCGTTAATTTGTTGGGAAGATTCATAACGGCACCTCTTTTTTGCGAAAATGCGGGCGGAAAGCGGGGAATGCGGATTATTCCGCGATTTATTCTTCGGAAACCAATTCGCCGAACAGGTCGTATTCGACCGCTTCGTTTATTTTGACTTTCACGAATTTTCCGGCGGCAAGCGAACGCGGCGCGGCAAAAAATACCTTGCCGTCGATGTCGGGCGCGTCGGCATAGCTTCTGCCGGCATGAACGCCCGACGGAATGTCGTAGCCCTCGGTCAAGACCGTGAGGGTCTTGCCGACCAGTTTTTGATTGTTCTTTTCATGAATATCCGCTTGATTGCGCATAATGACGTCCATGCGGTGCTGTTTGGTCGCTTCGGGGACTTTGCCTTCTTTGATACGCGCGGCGGGAGTTCCCTCTTCGGCGGAATAGGTAAAGACACCGAGACGGTCGAATTTCGTTTCTTTCAGATATTCGCAAAGCTCGGCAAAATGCTCTTTTGTTTCGCCGGGGAAGCCGACAATAACCGTCGTACGCAAAACCAAACCGTCGATTCGCTCGCGCAACTTTTGAATTGTTTGACGGACAAGAGCGCCGTTGCCGCGGCGGTGCATGGCACGCAAAATATCGTCGGAGATGTGTTGGATCGGCATATCGATGTATTTTACGATCTTTTCTTCGGTCGCGATAACGTCGATCAGCTCCTCGGTTATCTCGTCGGGATAACAATACAAAAGGCGCAACCAGCGGATTCCGTCGATCTTGCAAAGTTCGCGCAAGAGCGTCGCCAACTTAAATTCGCCGTAGAGATCCAAGCCGTAGCGGGTCGTATCCTGCGAAATGAGGACGATTTCTTTGGCACCGAGCGCGACAAGATCTTTCGCTTCGGCGAGAATGTCCTCCATGGGACGCGAACGGAATTTGCCGCGAATCGACGGAATGACACAATAAGTACAACGATTGTCGCACCCCTCGGAAATTTTGAGATAGGTCGAATAGGTCGGTTCGGAAACGGCACGGTCACCGCCCAACGCCTGTGCTTCGGGACAGGAGATCGCCTTGAATTTTTCGGCGTTTTCGGTTTTGCCGTTTTCGTACGCATGCTTGACCGCATCGATGATATCATCGAGATTGCCGACACCGCAAACCGCGTCGACTTCGGGCAATTCTTTCAGGATTTCTTCGCCGTAGCGTTGAACCAAACAACCGGTCACGACAATACCGCGCAGGTCTTTGTTTTCTTTCAACCAAGCGACATCCAAAATGCTTTCGATGGCTTCTTCTTTGGCACTTTGAATAAACGCGCAGGTATTTACGACCACGACGTCGGCATGAATGTCCTCTTCGACGATTTCAATGCCCGCCGAAGCAAGTTTGGCGATCATAACTTCGCTGTCCAATTGATTTTTCGGGCAACCCAGTGAAACAAAAGCTGTCTTTATACTCATTTTATTCGTCTACGACCTTTCTTGTGTATCCGATTCGCGCAAGTGTTGCGACCGATTTCGCTCCCGACAACGTTCGATGAGGGGATCTGTTTGCGGTAGGGATTTCGTGGGGGATTTGCGAATCGGCGAATTTACGAGAACTTACGAGAACTTACGAATCGAAAAAATTCTTCTCACAGTATATATGTTATCACTTTATTCTATCACATTTCCCGCCGCTTTTCAAGAGTTACGCCGAAAAAGCCGAAAAGTTTTTGGTGCGCGTTTGCTGTCCCGTTTATCGGACAGGTCGTGCGATAGAATAAAAGCGTAAAGAAACGAAATCGAAAACAAAAAAACATAAAATTCAACGAAAACGGAGGACGAAAATCATGGATGCGGTAGGAATGAAACACGTAGGCGGTACCCGAATCGAAGCGACAGGCGGAAAAACGGCAAATAAAAAAGCGCCGAGCGGTGCTCTGCGCAAAATCGAACGGAAAAACGGCGAAAAAACGGTGCTTGAGTGTGCTTGCACGCTGACTTGCGTCCTGTGCGGTCTTTTCATCTACGGCGTGGCGGGCAGCTTGGAGTGTGAATATTTGACCCTTTCGGAAGCGGTGCGCCTCATCCTCGGCGCCGCCGCAGTCGCTTTTTGTACATACGGATTAAAACGCGCCCTTTCGGCGCACACCTAACGGCGCACCTGCGGTGAGCAATCCCGCCCCTGCGGGGCGCGCACGGGATTTACGACGTCCCCTCTTTTTGCCTCCCTTGCCTAAAGGGAGGTGGCACGGCGTAGCCGTGACGGAGGGATTCCGAAATTTACGGTAGCGTGAACCAAAACGCACCTCGCCTATACCTTACCTCGTAGGGAACGACCTGTGTGTCGTTCCGCGGAATTTACGACAATACAAATTTTCGCGGGCGGGAGGGGTAGAACCCCTCCCCTACAGGTTGCGGAGCGTTGGGGTTCGTGTTAACGCAAAATTCAACGCAAACGGCGAAATTTACATCCCAATTTTGCATTCTGCATTTTCAAGAATCCCCCAGTCAGCTACGCTGACAGCCCCCTTTAGGCAAAAAGGCCTTAAAGAGCGGGGTGCGCGGGAGCCGTTTATGGCATGAGCGAAAAGAGAGGGCGCGCGGGAGCCGGACTCTCTTTTTGCCTCCCTTGTGTAAAGGGAGCACCTGCGGTGGGCATTCCGACGGAGGGATTGTCAAATTTGCACCGACGCGAATCTCATGCGCGCCCCGCAGGGGCGGGGATGCTCACCGCAGGTGCGCGGGCACAAAAAACGCCCGTCGGTTGAACAAGCGAGTTACGACCGACGGGCAAAACTATGAAAAGATCAAAAGCGATTCTTTCGGTTAATACGCAACGCCTTGTGCTTTCATCGCTTCGGCAACTTTAATAAAGCCCGCGATATTGGCGCCGGCAACCAAATTGCCGGGCACACCGTATTCAACCGATGCGGCATAGGCGTTCTTATAAATATTTACCATGATGTCATGCAATCTTGCATCGACTTCTTCGAACGTCCACGACAAACGAAGGGAGTTTTGCGACATTTCGAGACCGCTGGTTGCCACACCGCCGGCATTGGATGCCTTTGCGGGAGCAAAGAGGATCTTGTTTTCTTGGAAATACGCAACGGCTTCGGGCGTCGAAGGCATATTCGCACCTTCGGCAACGGCGATACAACCGTTTGCCACCAGCGCTTTCGCACCGTCGAGATCCAATTCGTTTTGTGTTGCGCACGGAAGCGCGATATCGCAAGGAACTGTCCAGATCTCACGGCAGTTTGCCACATATTTTGCGGTCTTTACCGTGTCGGCATATTCCGAAATACGGCCGCGTTTTACTTCTTTGATTTGTTTTACGAGTGCAAGGTCGATACCGTTTTCATCGACAACATAGCCGTTGGAATCGGACATGGCGATTACCTTGCCACCGAGAGTGGTTGCCTTTTCGGCAGCGTAAATGGCAACATTACCCGAACCGGAAATAACGACTTTTTTGCCCTCGAAGCTCTGACCGTTGGCGGCGAGCATTTCTTTGGTGAAATAGCAGAGGCCGTAACCGGTAGCCTGTGTTCTGGCAAGCGAACCGCCGTAAGTAAGGCCTTTACCCGTCAAAACACCGGTAAATTCGTTGCGCAATCTCTTGTACTGACCATACATAAAGCCGATCTCACGCGCACCTACACCGATATCGCCGGCGGGAACGTCGGTGTCGGCACCGATGTGCTTGGAAAGTTCGGTCATAAAGCTCTGGCAGAAACGCATGATCTCGCCGTCGCTCTTGCCCTTGGGATCGAAATCCGATCCGCCTTTACCGCCGCCCATGGGCAGACCGGTAAGGCTGTTTTTGAGGATCTGTTCAAAACCGAGGAATTTGATAACCGACGCATTTACCGACGGATGGAGGCGCAAACCACCTTTGTACGGACCGATTGCCGAATTGAATTGTACACGATAACCGCGATTTACCTGCACTTTGCCCTTGTCGTCCACCCAGCTGACACGGAATTGAATAAAGCGTTCGGGCTCTACGAAACGTTCGAGAACGCCGGCTTCTACCAAGTCGGGGCGCTTTTCGAATACCAGTTCCAACGATTCGAGAACTTCACGAACCGCTTGCAAAAATTCGGGCTCGTTGGGATTTCTTTTCTCAACCTGCGCATAAACGTCGTTGAGATACTGCATTTTGAACATGTCAAAAACCTCCTTTATAGTGAAAAAAGAATTGGTGATGGGGAAAATGCATAATGCCCGATGCATCATGCCTATATGCGGAATAAAGATAAAGATTGAAGATTTTGCCGTGTATGTCGAAATTTACGGCGGCACGGATTTGACAATTCCTGCGCACCTGCGGTGGGCATTGCCGCCCCTACGCACCTGCGGCGGGCGACCTCGCCCCTTCGGGACACGCATGGGATTTACGCCACCGCAAATTTGACAATCCCTCCACCACGCCTACGGCGCGGTCCCCCAAAGCAACTTGTTGCTTATCCTTTAGGCAAGGGAGGATTTGGGTGGATTCAATGCTCGCTTTGGTTTTGCGAAGCCGTCAATGGCGCGGGTGCGCGGAGCACACAGCGGCGAAAGCCGCAAAAACTCACGTAGTGAGGTTTTCCGCGTATATTATACCATGAGCAAAAATGTTTGCTCGCAAGGACATTTTTGCGAAGCCGTCAATGGCGCGGGTACGCGGAGCACACAGCGGCGAAAGCCGCAAAAACTCACGTAGTGAGTTTTTCCGCGTATATTATAACACGCCCCCACACAAATTGCAATATTTTTTTCGAAAATTTCAAAAAAACGGAGATTTGTCGAAAACACGCCGCCTTTTTGAGAAAAAAATCGGGCAATATGAATTTTTCGTCGGCATTTGATTCAAATTTTACTTTTTCGACCGCGCAGTCGAACGAGTATTTTCAGCGAATCATATCCGCCGTAACGGTGATCTCGGTCTTTCCGCTTGAGGGGGCATCGTACATGAGTTTTGTCATAACACCCTCGGTAATGGCGCGCAATCCGCGCGCACCGGTCTTACGTTCTTCGGCAAGTGCGGCGATCGCATCCAACGCTTCTTCTTCGAAAGTAAGCTCGATCCCGTCCATACGGAACAGCTTTTTATATTGCTTGACCAGCGAATTTTTCGGTTCGGTCAAGATCTTCTTCAATGCCGCGCGATCCAAATTTTCCAATCCGACCAAAATCGGCAACCGTCCCACCAATTCGGGAATGATACCGTATTTTACCAAATCATGCGCTTGAATTTCGGACACCAAATTTTCGGCGTCCTTTTCTTTTTTGGACAAGACCGACGCACCGTAACCGATGGTTTGACGGCCTTTGGTACGTTCGGCGATAATATCTTCGATTCCGTCAAACGCGCCCGCGCAAATAAACAAAATATTCGACGTGTCGATTTCGATAAATTCCTGATTCGGATGTTTACGGCCGCCTTGCGGGGGGACATTCGAAACGGTTCCCTCGACAATTTTCAACAAAGCCTGTTGCACACCCTCACCCGAAACGTCGCGCGTGATCGAACGGTTTTCGCTGCGACGGGAAATTTTGTCGATCTCATCGATATAAATAATACCTTTTTCGGCGCGTTCGACGTCAAAATCGGCGGCTTGTATCAACCGAAGCAAAATGTTTTCGACATCTTCACCCACATAACCCGCCTCGGTCAAGGTCGTCGCGTCGGCAATGGCAAAGGGCACACGCAAGGTTTTCGAAAGAGTCTGTGCCAAAAGCGTTTTGCCGACACCCGTCGGTCCGAGTAAGAGTACATTGCTTTTTTGAATTTCGACTTCATCGTCGTCACGGGCTTGCAAAATGCGCTTGTAATGGTTGTAGACCGCCACGCAAAGTGCGATCTTCGCTTCGTCTTGACCGATGACATATTTGTCGAGTTCGGTTTTCAATTCGTGCGGTTTGGGCAAGGTTTCGACTGTCAATTCATCGATATCATCTCCCGAATTGCGGCGGTTTTGTATCGAAAATTCTTCCATAATGCCGTTACAAAGATCCAAACAATTCGCACAAATATTGACACCGTCCGGCCCGATGATGATTTTCGACGGGTCGGATACGTGTTTTCCGCAGAACGCACAACGCATTCCGTTGTTTTCTTCTTTCATGTGATGATTTCCTCCGAGGAAAGGATTTTGAATGGGAATCCGCTTTTAGGCTCTTTTATCGATGACTTTATCGATAAGACCGTATTCCATCGCGGCTTGTGCCGACATGAAATTATCACGATCGGTATCGCGTTCGATTACGTCAAGCGGTTTGCCGGTGCGCTCGGCAAGAATACGATTTAAGGTTTCGCGCGTGCGCAAAATATGGTCGGCATGGATCTTGATATCGCTTGCTTGTCCCTGCATACCGCCGAGAGGCTGATGGATCATGATCTCACTGTTGGGCAATGCCAACCGTTTGCCTTTGGCACCCGCCGTCAGCAAAAAGGCACCCATACTTGCCGCCATACCGATACAAATGGTGGATACGTCGCATTTGATAAAATTCATAGTGTCATAGATCGCCATGCCTGCCGTAACCGACCCGCCGGGGCTGTTGATATACAGACAAATGTCCTTTTCGGGATCTTTTGCTTCGAGATACAAAAGTTGTGCTACGACCAGCGAGGCGGTCGTGTCGTTTACTTCGTCTGCCAAAAAGATGATTCGGTCATTCAAAAGACGCGAATAAATGTCATACGAACGCTCACCGCGTCCTTCTTGTTCCACTACCATCGGTACCAAAGCCATGTTGTTTTACCGTTCCTTTCTTGTTTGTTTTATGGATTGATTGGGGTTGATGTCGTTTTTGGGGCCGCGCCGCACCTTGCGGCGCACCTAACGGTGGGTGACCCCGCGCCTACAGCGCACCTGCGGTGGGCGTTCCCGCGCACTCTCTCTTTTCGCTCATGCCATAAGAAGGCTCCCGCGAAGCCCCTCTCTTTTTTAGGCCCCCTTGCCTAAAGGGGGCTCCCGCGAAGCGGGTGGGGGATTCTTGAAAATGCTG